>JBBQCQ010000487.1:0-3907 GCA_038318835.1 Gemmatales bacterium
GATAGTGTGTGGACGTGGCCGGACAACCTGCGGGAAATGAACCAGTGGGTTCGCCGCACGCTGACCACCGGCATGCCGTTCCCGGACCTGGCGAATGAACCACCGGCCGAACGCATCCGCCGGAAACTGTGCGACCTGACACCGTCGCTGGTTCACCTGGCCGAGCAGTTGCAGATCGCCGCCGCGCACGACGTGACGGTGCTGATCCACGGCGAAACCGGCACCGGCAAGACGCACCTGGCGAAGATCATCCACGAGTGTTCCGACCGCCACGCTGAGCGCTGCCTGGTCGTCGCGTGTGGGTCGCACCCCGGCGGGCAGATCGCGGCCGAATTCTTTGGCCAAACAGACAAGCTCGGCAAGTTCGCCGCCGCCGGTCGCGGCACGCTGCTCCTCGACGAGATCGAAGCCGTCAGCCTGGAACATCAGGCAGCCCTCTTGCGAGTGATCGAGACAGGCGAGTTCGAGTCGGTCGGCGGCAACGAGACGCACCGCTGCCAGGCCCGCATCATCGCGGCGACAACCCGCGACCTGGCCGACGCCGTCGAGCGGGGGGCGTTCCGCCGCGACCTGTTCTACCGCCTGCATGTCATAACCTTCCAACTGCCGCCGCTGCGGGACCGACCGCAAGACCTGGCCCCGCTCGTTCGCGGCCTCGTCGCCAAGTACAGCGCGAAGTTCGGCAAGAAGATCGTCGCCGTCCACCCCGACGCGATGCGGGCGGTCGAGGCCTTCCCGTGGCCGGGGAATATCCGGCAACTGGAGAACGTGATTCAACAAGCCGTACTCGGCTGCACGAGTGCCGAACTGCACGCCACGCATCTCTCGCCGCTGGTGCGGCAGGCGCCGGGCTTTATCAACGAGCCATCGGCCGAGGGCGGCCGCAACTCGCTCGCCCAAAACCGCGAGACGACCGAGCGCACGGTCATCATTCGGGCGCTGGAGAAGGCCGCGTTCAGCCGCACGCGAGCCGCCCAATACCTCGGCGTGAGCCGAGTGACGCTGTACAAGAAGATGAAGAAGTACGGTCTCTTGTCGAAGGCGACTGCCGTCCTCGCCCTGCCCGGCGACGTGCCGGCGGTGCGGATGTAATCGCGCGGGTTCCGTCTTCGCCCCGACGGGGCCGACGCGCCGGCCCCGTCGGGGCGAAATCTGCAACCTCTCGTGACCTGGGGCTTCCGCCCAAGGCTTTATGCGCCGGCCCCTTCGGGGCGAAGACAATCAGTCGCGGTGCGGCGAGATTTGCCCTTCCCCCGTTGGCTCGAAAAATCGTACTCTGTCCGGCTGTTGAACGGCCCCGACTTAGGTGAGTGATGACGCGCGAACCGGAACTGTACTACTTCCACAAGCCGCACGAGCCGCAGAGCGGGTTGAAACTCGCCGAGTTCCTGCCCGTGCAGGACTTCCTCGCCGACGAGCCGGCGTGCAAGGAACTGTGGGACGTACTCTCCAATCAGTTTCACACACGCGGCAAGTTCCTGGCCATCTGGCCGGGCGTGCGGTATGTCGCGGTTCACCGCGACGCGGACGGCAACGCCGACGGGTTCTTGCTCGTCACTGCGCCGGTCAACTGGCAGATCGACTATGTCGTGGTGAAGCCGGAAAGCCGCGGGCAGGGGATCGCAACGCAACTCGTGCGGACGGCCCTGCACCACGCCTACTTGCATCGTGCCCCTTACGTCATGCTGACAAGCAAGGAATCGCTCCGCCCGCTCTACGCGAGCTGCGGGTTCCTCGCCGTACAGGACCACGCGGCCGACGACGCGGAACTACCGGCCAAGGGCTGATCTCACCCCACGGAGAGCCATCATCATGTGTGGAATCATCGGCTTCACCGGGCAGCGCGAGGCGTCCCCGATCTTGCTCGAAGGGCTTCGCCGCCTCGAATACCGCGGGTACGATAGTGCTGGCATGGTCACTGGCACCGGCAGCAGTCTGCACCTGCGGAAGAAGGCCGGCCGCATCGCCGAACTCACGAAAGCAGTGAACGCCACCCCCGCTCCTGGCACCTTCGGCATCAGCCACACCCGCTGGGCCACGCACGGCGCGGCCACCGATGGGAACGCCCACCCGCACTTCGACGCCACCGGAACCGTCGCCGTCGTCCACAACGGCGTGATCGAAAATTACTTGTCGCTCAAGCACAAACTGCAAGCCGAGGGCGTGACGTTCCACTCGGAGACGGACACGGAAGTGCTCGCCCACCTTATCGGCCGGTGCTATCAGGGCGACCTACTCGACGCCGTGAAACAAGCACTCGGGCAGGTGAAGGGCACCTACGGCCTCGCGGCCGTGTCGAAGGCCGAACCCGGCGTCATCGTCGGCGCGCGGCTCGGCAGTCCGCTCGTCATCGGCATCGGTGCGGACGGCCACTACCTCGCATCCGACGCCAACGCGCTGGCCGGGTTCGCCGACAAGGTCGTGTACCTCAACGACCGGCAGATTTGTCAACTCGATCAGGAATCGTGGGTCATCCGCAACCAGGACTTGGACACCGTGGACGCGGCCGTGCAGGACATCCGGCACTTCCTCGGCGAAGGCGAATCGGACAAGGGCGACTTCCCGCACCACATGCTCAAAGAGATTTACGAGCAGCCGGAGACGGTCGCGAACGCGATGCGCGGCCGCCTCGACGATGGCGACAGCACGGCCCACTTCGGCGGCCTGAACCTGACCGCGAAGCAACTGCGGAACATCGACCGCGTGGTGATGACCGCGTGCGGCACCAGCTACCACGCCGGCCTTGTGGGCGAGTATCTGTTTGAGGAACTGGCCCGCGTGCCGGTGGAAGTCGAGTACGCCAGCGAGTTCCGTTACCGCAACCCGCCGATGAACCCGCGGACGATCATGGTGGCCATCACGCAGTCGGGCGAGACGGCCGACACGCTTGCCGCGATGCGCGAGGGCCAGCGCATGGGCCACCAGGCGCTGGCCATCTGCAACGCCGTCGGCAGCACCATTGCCCGCGAGGCAGACGGCGGTGTCTACCTGCACGCCGGCCAGGAAATCGGCGTGGCCAGCACGAAGGCGTTCACGAGTCAATCGACCGTGCTGACGATGCTCGCCCTCTACTTCGGCCGGACGCGGCACCTGTCCAGCTTGCAAGGCCAACGCATCATCGACGAACTGCGGGCACTGCCCGACGCCATCCGCACGGCCCTCGGCTGCCACGAGCAAGTGAAGCGAATCGCCGAGCGTTATGCTGAGTGCAATAACTTCCTCTACCTCGGCCGGCAGTACCTCTACCCGGTGGCCCTGGAAGGGGCGTTGAAGTTGAAGGAGATCAGCTACATCCACGCGGAAGGCTACCCGGCCGCCGAGATGAAGCACGGCCCGATTGCGCTGGTGGACCCGCACACGCCGAGTGTGTTCCTGGTGCCGCGGGGGAACGTCTTTGACAAGGTGATGTCGAACATGCAAGAGATCAAGGCCCGCCGCGGCCCGGTGATCGCCGTGTGCAGCGAGGGCGACCGCGAAGTGGCGACCGTGGCCGACGACATGATTACGGTGCCCGACGTGCCGGAGTATCTACAACCGATCGTGACGGCGATCCCGCTGCAACTGCTGGCCTACGAGATCGCGGTTCTCCGTGGCTGCGACGTGGACAAGCCGCGGAACCTGGCGAAGAGCGTGACGGTGGAGTGATTGAGGGCGGCCGGCATCCTCACCCAGCAATGCCGGCTGTCGTTGGCCCTTCAGTGATCGTCCCGGTCCCTTGGATCACATGCCCCCCAAACAGTTCGCCGTCGCTGTAGGTGAACTCGAACCGACCGCCCGGAAAGATGCCGACCGAAGCGAGCGACATCCGAGACTTGAACTTGAACCGGGCGGGCGTGAACGCTTTCACTTTCTCCCCCAGCCACGTCTCGTTTTTCAAATCGAGCAGTTCCATCACCGCAAAGTCGCG
>JBBQCQ010000488.1:0-3885 GCA_038318835.1 Gemmatales bacterium
GAGTACGGAGTGAAAACAAGACGCGGTTTTTCGTTTTCACTCCGTACTCCGCGCTGCGCACTCCCCGCTCTTACAATTACCTCATGCCCTTGCTCGTGCTCGCACTCGTCGCCCTGATCGGCCTCGGTTTCGTGTGGCTGCTGCTGTCGGTCGCGCGGGCGGCGCCGCCGCACCGCGTTGAGGGGCACGCCACCACCTTCCGTCACGGCAAACTGCTGCAACTGTTCGCTATCCTCGCGTTCTTCGGGGCGGAACTCGGCCTCGGCCTCTGGGTGCTGTTCTTCCCGCCCCGGTCGAACACCACGCTGGTGCCGATCGTCGTCACGGCCGTCGGGTTGGGGGTCGCCGGGTTCCTGCTGGTGTGGGAGACGTTCCGCTTCCAGCTCATCGCTACGCCGACCGGCCTCGACTGTCACTCGCCCTGGCGGGGAAAGTTCTCGCAACCGTGGCCGCAGGTGAAGGAACTGAGCTACTCGCCGGCGAACGCCTGGTTCGCGCTGACGTTTCAGGACGGCCGCACGTTCCACATCTCGCGGCTCGTGCCCGGCGTGTCGCGGTTCCTGGAGTTGTGCGAACGCCACCTGCCACCGGACTCGCTGACGAAGGCCGCGGCCGGTTACGCGACGCTCGGCCGCAAGTGGCCGTTCGGCCCACCGCCGCCCGCGAAGCCGTTCCCCGTCGGGCGATGGCTGAAGCGAATCGCCCTCGCATTGTTCCTGCTGGCGGTCGTGACGCTGTCGCTGTTCACCGTCAACGGCCGGTTGCTGGCGACCGGCGAGACGCCCGTGATCGGGCAGTTGAACGTGAAGCTCGCCGCCGCCCCTGCGGCCCCCAACGAGGTCCGCGTGGTGGCCTACAACATCGCGAAGGGGTTCGCCCACAGCGGCGGCCTGAAGTTCGCCACGAAGGAACAGGTCGAAGCCCGGCTGGACCGGATGGCCGACACGATTCGCGTTCAACAACCCGATCTGGTGTTCCTCTCGGAGGCGATGACCGAGTGCGGCCCGGCCGATGTGAATCAGGTCGAGTACCTGGCCCGCGCGTGCGGCCTGCCGCACTTCGCCTTCGGCGAGAACTACAATTTCGGCCTACCGTTCTACCGCGTCGTCGGCGGCAACGCGATCCTCTCGCGGACGCCGCTGACGCCCGTCGCGAATGTCTCGCTTGCCGGTCGGCAGCCGTTCTACGTCACCCGCAACAACCGCCGGGCACTCTTCGCCGAGACAGAGCTGCACGGCCAAGCGGTCTTGCTCGGCTCGCTGCACAACGACTCGTTCGACATTCGCAACAACGCCGCCCAGGTCCGGCAACTGCTGGAATTCGTCGGCGAACGCCCGTGCGTGCTGGCCGGCGACTTCAACGCCCAGCCGGACCAGGAGCCGATCGCGCTGCTGAAGGACAGCGGCCACTTCACGGGTGCGTTCGCCGGCCCGCCGACGTTCCCGGAGAAGAAGATTCGCATCGACTACGTCTTCGCCCCGAAAGCGTGGGCACACACGGAAACGCGGGTGCTGCCCGGCGATGCCTCGGACCACTTCGCGGTGGCGGCGCGGTTTGCCGTGGGGAAGTAGCAAGGCGAGCCGAACGCCCTCAGGCGTCGGGTAAATCGCCGCGTGACACCCGGCGGCTTACGCCGCTCGGCTCGCCTAAATCTTGACCTGGAACCTTCGCCCGTCCTGTAACATCCAACGTATATGAGCAATCCCACCCCCGACCGTCGTCGTTTCATCCGCACCGCCGCTGCTGGTGCTGCCCTCACGCTGGCGGCCGACAGCTACGCGAAGGTGCCCGGCGCGAACGACCGCCTCGGCGTCGCCTTCCTCGGCTGCGGCGGACGTGCCCAGGCGCACATCAATCTCGTGCTGAAGCTCGCCGAGACGCACGCCATCGCCCCGGCCGGCGTCTGCGATGTGTGGGACGGCCTCGATGAGGAGTACACGCACAACTTCGCCGGCACCAGCACGCAACGCCGGTACTCGCAGGGGCTGTACCCGTCGGCCGTGAAGTGCGGGTTCCGCCCGAACGACAAGGACCGCGTGGTGAAGGACTACCGCCGGTTGCTCGACCGCCAAGACGTGGACGTGGTGTGCATCAGCACGCCGGACCACTGGCACGCCCGGCAAACGCTCGACGCGCTCGCGGCCGGCAAGGATGTGTACGTCGAGAAGCCGATGACCCGCACGCCGGCCGAGGCGATGGCTGTGACCGACGCGGCCGCGAAGGCGAATCGCGTGGTCGTCGTCGGCGTGCAAGGGCTGACCGACCCGTCCTGGCAAACCGCCGCCGACCTGATTCGCAAGGGCGATCTCGGCCACGTCGCGCAACTGCAAGCGGGTGTGTTCCGCAACGACGCCCGCGGGCAGTGGCGGTTCTACCGCACCGTCGAACAGATGAACCCGAAGACCATCGCCTGGGACCTGTTCCTCGGCCACCGCTTCGAGGTCAACGGTGTGAAGCTCAGCCCGCCGCCGAGCGTGCTGCCGTTCGACCGGGCCACCTTCGCCCAGTGGCGGTGCCGCAGCGCGTTCAGCAGCGGCCCGATCTCGGACTTGCTCATTCACCCCGCGACGAAGCTGCTGGCCGCGACCGGCCTGCGGTTCCCGCATCGCGTCACCGGGGCCGGTGGCCTGTTCCTGGAACACGACGGCCGCGACGTGCCGGACGTGGCGACCATTGTCGCGGACTTCCGCGAGGGCACGCAAATGCTGCTGACGGCCACCACCATCAGCGGCTACCCGTTGGAGGAAGTAATCCGCGGCCGCAATGGGAACGTGAAGTTCGTGAAGGGCGGCGTGCATCTGTACCGCGACGACCCGGCGAAGGCCGGCGTGCTGCCGCAACGCCACGACCGGCCGCTGGAGCCGACGGAGCGGTTCGCCGTGGACGCCCCGCGGAACGAGACGGAAGCGATGTGGACGCACTTCCTCGACTGCGTGCGGACCCGCACCCGCGACACGCTCTGCCCGCCGGAGTTGGGCGCCGCCGCCGTGACGCTCTTGGCGATGGGCTGGGACGCGAGCCGCCTCGGCATGACGCTGACGTGGGACCGCGACCGCCGCGAAGCGCGGCCGGCGAGCGTAGGAGTCTGATTTTTCGGAGGAGTGACCATGATGGCGAAAGTGTTGACCGCCCGCGTCGGCGCGGACGGGATTCTGCGACTCGACGTGCCGATGGGACCGGAACTGGCCGGCCAAATGGTCGAACTCGCGGTCGCGACCTACCGCGTTCCCGAAACGGAGGCCGAGAAGATGGCCGTCATCCGCAATCTGGCCGGAACGTGGCAGGGCGATTTTGAACGCCCGCCGCAAGGCGAGCATCAGGAGCGTGATTCTCTGTGACGTACGTTCTCGACTCCAACGCCTGGATCGCCTACATGCGGGGGAAGGACGCACTCGTGGTCGGCCGGGTCAACGCCCACCCGCCAGCGGACCTGGCCCTTTCGACCATCGTATTCGGCGAACTCTCCTACGGGGCCTACCATAGCGTCCCTGGGAACGTGACTCAGAATCTCTTGAAGGTCGAACGCCTTCAGCGGACTTATCCGATTCTGCCGTTCGGCGAAGCGTGTGCGGACGAGTACGGGCAGATTCTGGCGTACCTGAGCAGCATCGGCGAGAAGATCGGGCCGAAAGATACGCAGATTGCCGCCACGGCCCGCGCCCACAACCTGATTCTCGTCACACACAACACCGACGAGTTCAACCGCGTGCCAGGGCTGAAGATCGAAGACTGGCAGATTCCGTAAACTGACGCCACGCGCAGTCCTGGCGAGCCGAGCACCGCGAGGTGCCGGGTGAATCTCTTCACACATTCACCCGGCACCTCGCGGTGCTCGGCTCGCCCGTTATCAATCCGCCGTGACCCGATTCTTGATCGGGCGTATGA
>JBBQCQ010000489.1:0-3882 GCA_038318835.1 Gemmatales bacterium
AGATTCTTGGTTTTATCCGGTTTTCATCCGCGTCCGTAGGTCCGCGTCATCCGCGTGCCGTTTTCGGTCTTCATTCTGGTTTCTGTGCGAACAGCGCCGTCGTCGATGCCAGTTCTAGTTGCGCTACCGCCGGCAGGTCACGGACGAACGCGCGGTCGAAGTATTCGCGTGGATCGGCCATCAAGTCGCCGACCCGCTGACTCAGCAACTCCCGCCGCGCCGCCGCCGGCAACTGCGCCGCCCAGCGTTGCAATAGCCACGTCAGCGTCCAGATCGGCTGCCCGCTCGCCGGCACTTCCTGCCGAACGATTTCCATGCCGTCCTCGAACAGACTCCGCAGCCCCTCGTGCGACATGTTGAAGTAGTGGTGCGGGTAGCCGTGCAGCGGTTGCAGGAACGGCACCACGCAGTACAACCGCCCGCCGGGTACCAGCACTCGCATGATTTCCTTCGCGCACGCGAATGGGTCGCGGACGTGTTCCAGCACCGCGAATGAGAACACTGCCTGAAAGACGCCGTCCTTGAACGGCAGCCGCTCGCCCACGCCGCGCACGTCGGTCGTCGGGTACGCGCAGATATCGAAGTTCACGACGTTGTCGTGGTACACCGGCCGCAAGCCCGCCCCGCAGTCGAGGACGAACCCGCCGGAGTGAATTTCGATCATCCGGGCGGCGTGGTCGTCGTAGTGATTCGCGCTGACGTTGTCGGTGTCGGTGATGTGGAACTGCCTTCGCAGGTCGTCGCTGAGGAAGTCGTAACACGCGGCCGTCTCGGTGTGCGGCAGGTCATCCCGCAGCAACTCGCGAATCTTCGCCAGCTTCGCCCGCTTTCGCACGGCAAACGCCGGATCGGCCGCAGCCTCGCTCGTCGTCGGTACGACCGCACGGCGAAACGACAGCACGCGGCGCAGCACCTGCCGCGCGAGCTGAGTCAGTGAAACGACCATGAACCCCTTCCCCCCATCAACGTGGCGATACCCCGTCGGCCCGAAAAGGTCAACAGGAAGAAAAATCAAGAGTCTCGCGCAAAGCCGCAAAGACGCCAAGAAGACAAGAGGGAAAGATACGCAGAGTTCCATCCAGACGAAGAAATGAATCTCTTCCTCATTCTTCTCTTCTTGGCGTCTTTGCGGCTTTGCGCGAGATTCCTTCTTCCTCTCGGCCCGCGAGTAAGAGTATGATCGGGGGTGTCCCACCCTTTCCCGGAGTCGGCCATGATGCCACGCGACCCTCACAACTGCCCCGAATGCACCGGCACCTTCGCCCCGGTCCACCGCCGCAACTTCCTCCGCACCGTCGGCGCGTCGGCCGCCGCCCTCGTCCTCGGCAACGGCGTCCGGGCCGACGTTCAGGTGAAGCCGGCCGAAGACCTCGTCCGCGAACTCTTCGCCACCCTCAGCGCCGACCAAAAGAAGATCGTGGTGCTGCCGTGGAACCACAAGCTGAAGGCCGCCGACGCCCTGCCGACGCGGTCGGGCATGTACAACGCCGCCATCAAGGGCGAGAAGATCGTCACCCACTACACGAAGCCGCAACAAGAGTTGCTCGACAAAATCTTCCACGGCATCTGTGCCGAGGGCGACGGCTACAAGCGGCTTAGCCGCGGCGGGAACTTCGACGCGAGTGGGGCGTTCACGAACATCGGCGCGCACATCTTCGGCGACCCGACCGAAAAGCACCAGTTCTCGCTCGTCTTCTCCGGCCACCACCTGACGGTGCGCTGCGACGGCAACTCCGAGCCCGACACCGCGTTCGGCGGCCCCATGTACTACGGCCACACGCCCGACGGCTACAGCGACGAGAACATCTTCTACTACCAGACGAAGGCCGTGCGGGCGGTGTACGACGCCCTCAGCGAGAAGCAACGGGCGGCCGCGAGCATCGACGGCACGCCGGGCGAACTGATGAAGTCGGTCGAGTTCCGCAAGAAGTTCCCCGGCCTGAGCATTCAGGAACTCTCGAAGGACCAGAAGGCTCTGGTGCAGGCGACGATGCGGGAACTGCTCTCGCCGTTCCGCAAGGAGGACGCCGACGAGGTGATGGACATCCTGAAGGCGACCGGCGGCCTGGAGAAGATTCACCTGGCGTTCTACTTCGAGGAGTTCGGCGACTCGAAGAACTGGCACTTCTGGCGGCTAGAAGGCCCCGGCTTCGTCTGGAACTTCCGCGTCCTGCCGCACGTGCATACATATGTGAACATCGCGAAGTTGGCGTAGTCATTGTTCGGGATGGTTTTCGCTCCCGCGTAGCGGGTCGGTCAACGGCCGGCCGTTGGCCGACCCGCTACGCGGGAATCAAATCAAAATTCGCAATGTCACGGCGTCCTGTCAATCTCCTCCCCCGCCATCCGGCGGACCTCCCAAAGAATCGGCGTCGAGTTCGACCGCTTCTTCGCACTGTTCAACGATGTAAGCGATTCGGACCATTAGCAACACTCCCGGAGTTGCGAAGGGGGAAACGCAGGACAAGAGGCGGTATTGTGAACAAAAAATCTACCGCGTGGTAGGATGTCCACTATGGTAAGGCTTTGCACACCGAATGCGTTTTCAAGCCTGTCACGCGACGTAACGTGTTAATTTACGACCCGCAAACTCGACGCAGATTACCCCGTCCTGATTCGGTGTGCAAAGCCACTATGGTAACGGTCAGTACTCTGCCAGGATATCGCCATGAGTGGTTCAACCGAAAACACGCTGATTCGCACCGCAATCGCCACTACAGCAGGGATGGTTACCGACCTGACCGCCGGCATCCCGGCTCCAATCAAGCGAAACTTTATCAAAGCCCTCGGCCAACTCTGCACAGCTGCTATCGACTGGCCGGCCGCGTTCTTTGAAGGGAAGGCAGCAGAAAAACGGGCTGAAACCGAATCACGTGTGAAACTGATCCAGCGGTCAACGGAACAACTTGCCGCCCAACTTCAAGTGCCCGATGAGTATGTGCGTTCGGCGGGCCAGAAGTTTGCAGTCGAGTCGTCCGCGAGCAGATCAACCTCGACGCCATCTCGGCGGAAGCGGCGAAACAACTTGCGGCGGTTGCGGATAAGGCACCCTCGGTAGATGAGCAAAAGGAAGTGCCACCGATCAGCAAGACTGGCTTAACCAGTTCGAGATACAAGCACGGCAGATCAGCAGCGATGAAATGCGGACACTGTTCGCAAAGGTACTGGCTGGGGAAATTCAGCAGCCATCGTCGTTTTCAATACGCACCGTTAAGCTGCTCGGTGAACTCGACGCAGAGACCGCGAAGGTTTTTAGACGGCTTTGCTCGCTAGCAATCTCGCTTCGCGTTCCTGGCCAGATTTTCGACGCCCGCGTGTACTCGTTAGAGGGTAATGCGGGTTCAAATGCTCTACAGGACTACGGCCTTGGTTTCGGTAAGCTCAACCTTCTCCAGGAACACGACCTGATCATCTCGGATTACAACTCCTACATGGATTACCGAGGTGCTGTCTGCACTGATGGCAAGACGGTGCCGCTGGGGTTTTACTACCGTGGCCAAGTCTTCGGGCTTATTCCCCCGGAAGGCAAGTCGTGGAATGAGCCGCTCAAACTCAATGGAGTGGCATTCTCCCACACCGGGAAACAACTATCAGACATCGTGGAGATCGAGCCAGAGTCAGATGTCATTTCCAAGTACACAGACGCGATGCGGAAGCAATTTGAATCCAAGCCGTTGACCGTTGTGCCTGCTCAAACATCTCCGGCCCGGTCTGATGTGAAACGTGGGTAGTTCGGCGATCGAACAGGCGATAAAATCTGATCCGCTCACCCAGGTCGGGAGGAACGCCCCACAAATTCTCGAAGACTCGAACCCGCACCCCGCAAGCCGGGGCTATATGACAACCAGCCCACCGTTTGCCCCCAACCCCACCTTCCTACCC
>JBBQCQ010000490.1:0-3882 GCA_038318835.1 Gemmatales bacterium
TCCTCGACTTCAGCAAGATCGACGACGTGATCGCGGCCGCCAATAACACCAAGTACGGCCTCGCCGCCTACGTGTTCACCAACGATCTGAGCATCGCGATGAAGATGGCCGAGGGAATCGAGGCGGGCATCATCGGTATCAACGACCCGGTGCCGGCGGCCCCACAGTGCCCGTTCGGCGGCATGAAGGAGTCCGGGTTGGGCCGCGAGTGTGCCCACGAAGGGCTGGAAGCGTACCTGGAGACGAAGTACGTTTCGATGAAATTGCGAGACTGACATCGAGTGGGGAGTGCGGAACGCGGAGTGCGGAGGGTAAAGGCGAAAACAGTCGTCGGTGGTTTTTCACACCGCGTTCCGCACTCCGGACTCCGCGTTGGATTGTGCCGAACGCGCCAACGGCCCAGGCCACAAAATCGTAACAACTGCGGGCAAACGAAGAAATTGCCTTTGCCCGCCCCCGCCGAGGCCGGATAAGATGCAGACTTAATTGTTCCCAATCGAACCTGTCGTTCCGAATTCGTTTCCCGGCTCGATTTCCCCTGCCGCGAGTGACATATGGCCAAGAGCTTCACCGTTCCGTGCCCGAGTTGCGAGGCCGATGTCCTCGTGAAAACCGAGGCCATGATCGGCAAGAAAATCGACTGCCCGAAGTGCAAGTACCGGTTCAAAGTGCCCGACCCGAACGCCGTCGAAGCTGACGACGAAGCCGCGGTTGACGAGACGCCGACCCCGAAGAAGAAAAAGGGGAATTCGAAAGTCCTCATCGGCGTGGGCGTGGGCGTGGGCGCGCTGGCCCTTCTGGGCGTCGTTGGCTTCCTGCTTTTCTCCGGGGACGAGAAGCCGAAACAACAGCCGATCGCTCAGCGACCGTTTACGCCACCTCCTCCGGCCCCGGACCCCGTTGTGCCGGGGACCGGCGACCCGATGGCCCCCGTCACGCCGATGCAGGGCGACCCGAACACGCAAGTGATCGCACCGCCGATGATCGCCCCCCCGGGAACGATCCCCGGCGGTCCGGGGCCGGTCGTACCGAAGGCCGAGACTCTGCGACCGGTGGCGGCCGGGAAGATGAAAGACCCGACAAACCTGCTTCCCGGGATGACGCAAGCCGTGCTGCAACTCAACATGCAGCGGTTGCAACCGACGCCGTTCTACGCCGCGTTCTTCGACCGGCAGATGCTCGACTTTTTCCGCAACTCGATGAGCTTCGACGCAACCGACATCTCGCATCTGTACATCGCGATGGTCGGGGCCGAGCGCGACCCGTTCGCCGTCATCCGCACGAAGGTGCCGGTGCCGTCGTTGAACACGATGGCCGAAAAGATGAAGGTCGAGAACGGCAAGCAGTCGCCGATAAACGGCATTTACCAGTACGGCATTATCACGACGAACCCGTTTGTCACCGCCATTGGCCGGGCGCTCTCGTCCGAGTCGCTGCTCGGGTCGGCCGGCATCGCGGTCACGGAAGAAGACAAGAACCGCTGGAAGGACAAGCCCCTGGCCATCTGCGTCTACGACAGTCAGACCGTGTTGATCGGCGATGTGAACTGGATGGAGGGCTTCCTCACTCAGCTCAGCGACGACGGCTATCCGGCCTTCCAGACGGAAATGACTGCTCCCGCCGCACCGCCCGTAGCCCCACCAGCCGGGCCTGGCGGAGAGGGCGGTGCGCCGATGCCTCCTGGCTCGCCTGGTGGTAGCCCACCGAAGGCGCTCGGGGATTCTGGCGGCCCAGGTGGTCGTCCTATGGGTTCAGGCGGACCCGGCGGACCCGGCGGACCCGGCGATGCTCCCGGTGGAGCGAAACCGGGCAAGGCCCCACCCCGACTTTACACGTCGGTGCCGACGTACCGTACGGTGAAGCCGGAACTGAAGCGGATGCTGAATCTGCTCGAAGAAGACGAGAAGAACCCGCCGGCGATCGTGTACGCCGACATGCTCGATAAGCGGTTGCTCGCCCGCGATTATCAGTCGGTTTACGCGCAGGCGGGCCTGATTATCAGTGCCCTCGTCGAACACACGCAAATGATCGGCCTGTCGATTACGAACTTCCAGAAGGACAAGTGTACCGCTCAAATTCTGTTCGAGTTCGTGTCCGCCGAGGACGCCAAGAATACGGTGAACGACCGGCTCGACGCCCTGCTGAAAGTGCTGGCCCCGCTTCTGAGCAAGCCGCTCGGCACGCAGATCGAAGTGCGCAACGTGGCCGGCGGGCAGAACGGCCCGAACAACCCCGGCGGCGAAGGATCGTTTGGCATGCCCCCAGGAACGAGCGCTCCGCCGGGATCCAGTGTCGAAGGTAGCTCGATTAGTCCTGGCGGGCCGGATGGTCCGGGTGGTCCGGGTGGTCCGGGTGGCCCCGGCGGTCGGCCGGGTCTTCCGGGTAGTGGGCCGACCGGTGTGGGGCCAGCCGGTGGGCCTTCGAAAATCGAACTCGGTGTTCGCGATACCCTGGTGATTGTGGACGCAGACATCAACTGGTCGGCCGAGGCGTATACCAAGCTCGTTCAGCCCATGGTCGCCGGGGCAGCAACGCAACTGAAGGGGCGGATGACCGTCCTGTCGGGGGCTGCCAAGCAGGGCGATCTGGCCACGGCGCTGAAGCGGCTGATGGACGAAAAGCAGATGGCCCCGCCGGCCACGTTAGCCCGTAACGCGAACATCGACCGGTACGGCCTCCCGTACCCTCCCGACCACCGCGTGAGCTTCCTGGCCGACCTGCTCCCGTACCTCGGCAAGGGCGGACTGCGGCAGTCGATCGACGAAAAGAAGTTCGCGTGGTACGCCAAAGAACATGAGGTGGCCGCGGGCACGTGGGTGTCCGAGTTCCTCGTGCCCGACTACCCGCAATCGGCCTGGCGGGCGACGCACCCGCTGGCCGAGGGCCGGTCACTCGGCGGCACCAACTACGTCGGTGTTTCCGGCCTCGGCCTCGACTCGGCCCGGTACGACCCGGCCAACCCGGAGTTCGCCAAGAAGGTCGGCATGGTCGGCTACGAGTGGGGGTCCAAGCCGGCCGACGTGACTGACGGTCTGTCGAACACGATCTACATGATTCAGGTGCCGCCGACGCACTCCCGGCCGTGGATCGCCGGCGGCGGCTCGACGGTGCAGGGCATCGACGACACGATCCCCAACCCCATGGAAGACTTCGTCAGCTCCAACGGCGGCAAGCGGGGCACCCACGTCCTGATGGGCGACGGGTCGGTGCGGTTTGTGCCGGAGGGGATCGACCCGAAGGTCTTCAAGGCGATGGCCACGCGGGCCGGCGGCGAATCGCTCAGCACGCTCGACAAGGACGCCCCGGTCATCAGCGGCCCGAAGGGCGGCGGCGAACTCAAGGGCAACGTGCCCGGTCCGATGGCCCCGAAGAAAGATGAGCCGAAGAAAGAGGACACGAAGAAAGAAGAGGCCGCGAAGGCTGAAATCGACAAAATGCAGGGCAAGTGGAAAGCCGTAAAGGCCTACTCGGCTGACAAGGGTCAGTTCATGCCGCAACAACTGCTCGATTTGCTGGAGTTCCGCGTGACGGGGAGCCGCCTCACGGTGTCGCTGCAAGGGAAGGAAATGGCCGTCGAGGAGTTCACACTCGATCCCACAACCGATCCCAAACAGGTCCATACCAAGTCAATTCGCAACCCCGAAAACAAGGACATCGGCAAGATCGAACTCGGCATCTATCAGTTGACTGATACGAAACTGCTGATGAAGATTGCCCCGAAGGACAGCAAGGAGCGGCCGAAGAACCTCGACGTGCCGAAGGAAGGCTCGAAAGATGCCGATTATGTGGAGTACGAGAAGGTGAAAGAGTAACCCGACCCGACCCGACTGCGGCCCGGCCCCGGATGTTTTCCGGGGCCGGTTGGTTTTACGGTTTCTCCGC
>JBBQCQ010000491.1:0-3878 GCA_038318835.1 Gemmatales bacterium
GACGTGCCGTGGGTGACGGGGGCCGACCAGGCGGTCGCGATCATCGTCGGGGCAACGCAGCCGGACGGGATGCAACTGCTGTTCGTGCTGCCGACCGACCGGCCTGGCATTACGATCGAACCGCCGCTGCCGTTGGCCGCGCTGTCAGGGTCGCGAACGAGCATCGTCCGCTGTGCCGGCGTGGACGTGGAAGCGGACTTGCTGCTCGCGGGACCAGCGGAACGCGTTCTCGGTGGTGTCGGCGGTGGCGGACTCGAAACGTCGAATCTCGCCCTCGGGCTGGCGGTGGCGGCCGTTGCGTTTCTGGACGACGAAGCCACGGCGCGGGCGGAACTGGTGCCTGTGGCATCGCGATTTCGTGCGGCGGCGGACGATGTCCGAGGGCGGTTGCATTCGCTGGCGAAAACCCCGGACCCGGAGGCGACGGCGGCCGTGCGGGTGGCATGCACGCGGTTAGCGTTGAGGGCGACACAAGCCGCGCTTCTGGCCGCGAAGGGGGCCGGCTTTGTGATCCCGCATCCGGCCCAGCGGTGGGCCCGACAGGCGCAGTTCTTCCTGGTCTGGTCCTGCCCACGGCCGGTCGCAGACAGCGTGCGTGAAGACTTGTTGGACTTCGAGTGAGTTGCTGGTGGGCGAAAGCCCAGGGACGGCCGTCCCTGGGCTTTCGCCCAAAACAAAAACTCTTAATCCACGTACAGGAACTCGTTCAGGTTCAGCAGGGCGTGGCAGAAGTCGGCGATGGCTTCCGCGGTTGTGCCGGGGTGAACCGCCAGGAACTTCGTCGCGGCGGTTCGCTCCGCGGTCGTCGGCGGGCGGGACAGGGCCGACTCGAACGCACGGGCGATGAACGTCTCGTGGTCGTCGCCGGTGTCCTTCTGCACGCGGGTGGCGAAGGCCTTCGCGATGTCGAGCACGATCTTGTCGTTCAGCAGCATCAACGATTGCGGGGCGGTTGTTGTCACGAACCGGCGAGAACAGGTTTCGCTGCGGTCGGGGGCATCGAACAGCGTGAAGAACGGGTAGCGGACGTTCCGCTTCACGCACACGTACACGCTGCGGCGGTTGCGGTCGGCGACCGACTCGGACACTTTCCAGCTTCCGGGCTTCAGTTCGGCCGGCAGTTCCGGGAACACGCTCGGCCCGCCGGCCTTCAGGTTCAGCGAACCACTCACGGCCAGCATCGCGTCGCGGAGCGTCTCGCCATCGAGCCGCTTGCAGGGCGAATGCCACAGCAGTTTGTTTTCGGGATCGACCGCCAACCCGTTCTCGGAACCGTCGGCCGACTGGCGATAAGCGGCCGAGGTGACGAGGAGGCGGTAAACGTGCTTGACCGACCAGCCGTTCGCGGTGAAGTCGTTGGCCAACCAGTCAAGCAGTTCCGGGTGCGTGGGCTTCTCGCCGGTCAGGCCGAAGTCGCTGGAGGTGGCCACGAGGCCGCGGCCGAAGGCGTGCTGCCAAACGCGATTGACCAGCACGCGGGCGGTCAGCGGGTTCTTGTCGCTGGCGATCCAGTCGGCCAGGGCGGTGCGGCGGCCGGTCGTGGTGGCTGTCGGCTTCGCCTCCGCGTCGCGGTCGTCGATGGCCGACAGGTAGCCGGGGGCGAGTTCGTCCGCGGGCTTCCGCCAGTCGCCGCGCTTCAAGCGGAACGTCGCCGGGGCGACGGGGCCGACGTCGGTCATCGCCATCGCGGTCGGGGCGTCGGCGGGCTTCTCTTTGGTGTGCTCGGCTAGTTGCTTCTGAAGGCTCTCCCACTTCGCCTTTTGGTCGCCCTTGATCTGTGTCGGTGTAAACTTGCGGGCCGAGAAGACTTGCTTTTCGCACAGGGCCGCGATCTGCTTCTGCCACGGCGTGCGGTCGGCGAACGGGATGTCGATAAGCTTCGCGTAATCGTCCGGGAACCGCGACCGCTCCTTCTTCGACGCCTTGTCGCGGAACGGCTCCTCGATCTCGGCCATCTGCTGACGAATATCCGCCGTCTTCGCCTCCCACGCCGCCCGCTTTTTCGCCAACTCCGCTTGTTGCTCGACCGTCTGTATCGGGCGGTCGTTCGGCCAGAAGCCGGCGAAGAACGCCTGAAAGCGATAGTAGTCGTCCTGCAAGATCGGGTCGGTCTTGTGGTCGTGGCACTTCGCGCAGCCGAGGGTGATGCCGAGGAAGGCGGCGGCGGTCGTGTCGGTGATGTCGTTGAGGATTTCCTGCCGACGCTGTTCGAGGTTCACCGCGTTGTACTCATCCGGGTAGTGCCGGAGGAAGCCCGTGGCGGCGGCGGCGGCCGGGTCGGTCGCGATCTCGTCGCCGGCGAGTTGTTCGCGGAGGAAGGTCGTGTACGGCTTGTCGGCGTTGAAACTGGCGATGACGTAATCGCGATACCGCCAGGCGTTCGGCCGCATCGCGTCGGCGTTGAACCCGTCGGACTCGGCGAAGCGGGCCAGGTCGAGCCACCACCCCGCGACCCGTTCGCCGAACCGCGGACTCGCGAGCAGGCGATCTACGACTTTCGCGTAGGCCGTCGGCGACGTGTCCTTCTCGAAGGCCGCGAGTTCGGCCGGCGTCGGCGGCAGGCCGATCAGGTCGAACGTCACACGGCGAAGCAGTGCGGCCTTCGCGGCGGGTGGCGCGAAATCGAGCTTGGCCGCGTGCAACTTCTCCAGCAGGAACGCATCGACCGCGTGGGCGGCCCCCTTCGGCGCGGTCGGCTTGGCGACGGGCTTGTACGCCCAGTCGTCGGGCACCTCCGCAGCGGCGGGGCAGACGTGGGCGAGGAGAAAAATCAGCGTGAGTAAGCGCATCGGCAAATCCGGTCGGCGGCGGTGAAGTTTTATTAGTCTACCCGCCGCGACCGTCCGTACGCAATCAGATTTCTGGGATCAGGGTGCGTATCGGAGGAAGCGGTTCATCTTCGGGATGAGGTACTGCAACCCGCCGCCGGCCGTCAGGATTTTCTTGCCCTTCAGCGACCACGTATCGGCGGCCGGAGCACAAATCGATTGCAGGACTTCGCCGACCGGGATCGTCACGAGGACTTCGTAACGGTAGAGAACTTTGTCGAGTACCTTCGGGTCGGTCTTGAGGGAACCGCTCGTGGAGACACCGAGTCGCTCGGCCGGGTAGCCGGACTTAGTGAAGTAGACGGCCCGGTACGGGGACACCCGCGGGTCTTTCGAGCCGACCAGAGGCGTGCCGACCGCGAGGGTGGGCGTCGTGACCGGGTGCGAGAAGTCGATGCAGCGGATTTCGCCGAGAATCTTGTCCGGCCGGGCAGTGCCGTAGTGCGTCGTCAAGAACTGGTACGCCACGTCCACGCGGGCTTGCACGGCCGCGGACTTGTGCTTCCACTGAGCGAGCCAATCCGTCAGGGTCATGGCGGGGTTCCCCGTTAGCCAATGATCTGCTGGACCTTCACGCGGACGTGCGGTTGCGTGTGCCCGCGGAGCCGTTTGGACGCCTTCCGACGGCGGAAATACTGGGCGACGGTCTTCACCTTCGGGAAGTCCACCACCACGGCCACGATCTTCGCGCCGGCGACCCGCGGTTGGCCGATGGTGGCCCCGCCGTCTTTGCCGATGAGCAGAACGTTGGTCAGTTCGATCGTATCGCCGACGTTCGCCTCGCGGTAGTCGATGGTGACGCTCGCGCCCTCTTCGACCCGATACTGCCGGCTGCCGTCTTCAAAAATCGCGTACATCGGAAATCGTCCTTCAGTTCAAATTGCGAAGGCTGTTACTGTAGGGAACCGGATTCGCGTGGCCAGCCTGAGTGAGGATGGAAAACGGCACGGGGAGAACGCGGGATTCGGAACGCCGGAGGAAAACCGGATAAAACCGAATCCGATTTCTGGTCTTATCCGCGTTTTCCGCGTCCACAAATCCGCGTTCTCC
>JBBQCQ010000492.1:0-3872 GCA_038318835.1 Gemmatales bacterium
TCGGCCGACGCGATGCCGTTCGCCATCGCCCCGGTCATGTAGGGGTAGCGGAGGCCGTAGGCACTCATGAAGGCTGGGTCGCCCAGCATGTCCGGCGTGATCGGCGGCAGCGAGGCGAACAGCGGCAGGAACCCGCTACCCGGCGACGACCCCGACCCGACTCGCGTCTCGCCGCCGACGCCGACGGCCAGACCGTGGTCGGTGCTGATGACACTGAGGGGAGCTTTGAGCGTGCCGATGAGGCTGCGGACCGCGGCCGGGTCCGAGGTCGGCGGCACCCGGTCCGGCCGCCACCAGCCGAGGCTGAGGCGGATCATCGACCGCGATGTGATGGCCGGCGACAAGTAACTCATGCGGCGGTTCGTGAGAGGTTCCGCCGGGCGATCGGCGTTCAGGTTGGTTTACAGTTTCAGCCATCGCCGGAACAGACACGACTGCCGGGGAAGTTCGTAAGCCAATCTCCGGAGAGCGAACCCATGACACCAGCCGATGAATGGGCCACGACCGACGACCCGCAACGGCTGTTGGCCCTGGCGAGCGAAGCGTTCACGCTGACAGCGGCACGCTTGTTCGCGGCCGGGTACTTCCGCCACCGCCACGAACACCACGACCCGCTGCCGAAATCCCCCCTGGCGTGGCTGGACGAGTACGAACGGCTGGCGTTGGAAGGGGCGACGGGGTCGGCGTGGGACAAGTTACGACAACGAACACCTCGCGGCCGGGCCTATGCGGTTCACACCCTCGCACCGTACTTTTGCCCGGAATGCACGGCCGTCGATCTGAACTTCAACTTGCCGACCCTCTACTGCGGCCACGCCGTGATGGCCGCCTCGCACGCGGCCGGCCCGCCGCCGGCCGACGTTCACCCCGGCCACGAGTGGCACCGCCGGTTTCAGGCCGCATACTTCGCCGCGATCCGGCCGGCCGTCGAGTTGATCCGTTGTGTCATTCTCAACCCGCTCCGCGATGTATCGTTCGACGACAGCTGGCGAACGTCTACGGCCGTCGGCCTCGCGCAGACGATGTTCGACGCCCGTGCGTTCGACGCGATGCCGATTCTGGCGGATGCGCTGCAAGACGCGGGGTGCGAGGACGCGGACGTGCTGAACCATTGCCGATTGGACGAAACGCATACTCGCGGGTGCTGGGTGGTAGAGGGAGGGCTGAACCGGGCGAATTAACGCAACAGCGGGGGGCGGGCGGGTTTCCCCGTCCGCCCCCGCTGGTTTTCGGCATCTCTACTCGGCCTGTCGCGTCTCGCAGCGGGCCGTCCACGCGGGTGGGTCGCTACACGGGAAGGAGTCGTCGGACGCTTCCGCAACCACGTCCTCGATGTACGTGCCGGCCGGGTGGCGGAGTTCCTTCGCGCACTGGGCGGTCTGATCGTAGATGCCAGCCGACACGCCGGCCCCGTACAGGGCGAGCAGTTCGCGGCTGTGCGGGTCGATCCACGGCCACTTGCGAAAGCGGTTGGCCAGATATTGCTTCATGGTGGTGAACATGGTGATCTCCCTCGGAGAAAAAACAGACGGGCCGTGAAAGTTGTCGGGTGTCGCCCACTCACCCGATTCCTTCCCGGCCCGTCTGAGGGATGAAGATGCACGGGGCGTGCCAAACGGCCGGCGATCGAGTTTTGCCCCGCTTTTCGAAGAGATTCGATCGCGGTAACGGCGGTTGCGCAGCCGCTTGCCTTGCGGCCGGCGGGGAAGTGCCAGAGAATGAAAGGACAAGCGAATCGAGCCAGTTCTAACGGGGTAGCGCTCCAAGACAGGAGGGGTTTCAGCCGCCCAGCGGCTGAAATTACTTACGCCACCTGCGCCAGCTTCTGCAATTCGCCTTCGATGTCGGCCAGTTCCTTCTCGCCGGTCGCCAACTCGGCCTGCAAACCGTCGAGCTTCGCTACCGCCGCGTTCCGCGTCTTGTGCTTCTCGCCGAGGATGCGCTTCAGGTCGGCCACCGCCTTCTCGGCGTAGCACGCATCTTTCTCGGCCTTCACGACGGCTTCCGGCAGCTTCGCGATTCGCGTGCGAATCTCGACCTGGTCGGCCAACAACTGCGACCGCGTCGCGCGGGCCTGGGCACGCTTCAGGACGAGGTTCTCGGGCGCGACTGGCGACGGTGTCGGGGCGGCCGAGACGACCGTGACCCGCGTCGCGGCGACTTCCACCGACTCGCGGAACGTCTTCCCCTTCGCCTTGTGGTACACGAACGTCAGGAGGAACGTGCCAAGCGCGATCACGACCGGCACCGGGTTGGCCTCGACGCCGTGCTGCACGCGATCGAACGCTCGCAGGGCCGCGTCGCGGTACGCCTCGGTCGGGAGCGGGTCGATGGTTTGTGCTGCGACCGTCGCCACGCCGAGAGCCAGGGCGAGCAGAATCAACTTCTTCATGGTGAATCCCTCCGGTGCGTCCTCCTACCTGGTTGAAGAAACTCGGTCAGAAGCGGACGTAACGGAGGTAAGAGCGAACGACCCGCGGGCGGGTTCGCGAGAAAATTTCATGCGGTCGGTCGTGGCGGGTCGATGCCGAACTTCGCCGCGAACGGGGCCAACGATTCGAGGATGCCGGGGTACAGCGTCAGGCCGTCGGCCAGTGCCTGCCGCTTTCGCTCCAGACCGCGTTGACCTGGCAGGCGCACAGCGTCGCCGCCGGGCACGGGCGACGATTCGCGACACGCTGCCGCGAGCCAGCCCGTTTGCCGTGCGAATGCTTCCCCCCCGCCGAACGCGGTCGGGTCCCAGACCTGCACGAACACCGATGCCCCCCACCCCGTTGGCGAGTCGGCCCGGCCGAATCCGCCCAGCCCTTGCGTCAGGGCTTCGACCATCAGCGCGAGCGCGTACCCCTTGTGCCCGTGGTCGGTACCGCCGGTCGGCAGCAGCGTGCCGGGCGGGTCGGTGAACAACGCTTCCGGATCGTCGGTCGCGTGGCCGGCCGCGTCGAGCGCCCACTGGCCGGGGAACGTGCCGCCTTCGCGTCGCAATCGGGCGGCGAGGCCGTTCGTGGTGATGGACGCGCTCACGTCGATCAAGATGGGGTCGTCCTCGGTCGGGATGCCGACGGCGAACGGGTCGGGCGTGAACACCGCCGTCCGCCCGCCGAAAGGCGCGACGCTCGCCACGGCCGGGTCGGAACACGCGACGAAGACCATCATGCCCCGGTCGGTCGCGCGTTGCAGGAACGCCGCCAGGCAGCCGATGTGGTGGCTGCGGCGGATGACGACGGTGGCCTGCCCGTAGGTCGAAGCCCGCTCGACGGCCAGATCGACGGCTCGCGTCGTCAGCCACACGCCGGGTAGCTTGCGGCCATCCCAGGAGACACAGGCAGCGCGGTCGGCGAGCACGTCGGGTTCGCCCGTGGCGGTCATGCCGCCGGTTTGCAGTTCGTTCAAGTAGGCTGCCGCTAGTTGCAGGCCGTGCGTGGTGTGGCCGAGCAGGTCGGCTTCCACCAGGCCGGCCGCGATCGTCGCGGGCTTGTCGCCGTCGCACTCGGCTGCCGCGAAGAGAGCAGTCGCGTATTCGAGCAGGTCGGCCACGGCGTGTCGGTGTACGGTCATGGGTTCACCCTCGGTCGGTAACAAGTTGCCCAGGCAGAACAGCTTCGCTGATAGAATCAGTTTTCGTTATCGGCGTGCAAGGGCGCGCCGATTCCATAAAGTTGAAAACTTTACCTCAAGTTCGGTTCCGGCCGTCGTTCCCCGGTCGCAGAATGAATGAGTGATACTTCGCCGACGAGGGGGACAACCGTGCCAACTAATCTGATCCGCATGGGCATGAAAACGCTCGGCACGGTGTTCCTGCTTGCTCCCGCAGTTCGTGGGATCGACCCGCCGGACTTCCGCACGACCGATACGGAACTCACGCAACGGGT
>JBBQCQ010000493.1:0-3869 GCA_038318835.1 Gemmatales bacterium
CCCTCCACCGTCGCCTTCCGAAACGCGGCTTCAGCAACGGCATGTTCCAGAAGGACTACGCCGTCATCAACGTTAGCGACCTGAACAAGTTTGACGACGGGGCCACGGTCGATATCGAAGCCCTCAAGGGGCAACGCCTCCTGGTCGGCAGCTTCGACGGCCTCCGCATCCTCGGCGACGGCGACCTGACCAAGAAAGTGACCGTCAAGGCGGACCACTTCTCCAAGTCGGCAAAGGAGAAGATCGAAGCCAAGGGCGGCACGGCCGACCTGATCCCGCCCCCGAAGAAGCCAGTACGCAACAAGATGGGCCAGGGCAAGGAGTCGATCAAGAAGAAGACCGCCGCCAAGAAGAAGGCCGATAACAAGAACGCCGCCGGCCCGAAGTAACTCCCGGCCCAACGACGAGATTTGCAACCCGACGGGGCGGGCGGGCGAGGCCAGATGGGCCGACCCAGCCTGCCCCGCGTGCGTTTCCGAGACAGTTTACCGGCCTGCCTTCGAGACTGCCGGCGACCGACGATAAGGAACCTCTATGAACTGGCGACGCCCCGCACTCGCGATTGGCACGGTCCTCATCGTGGCCGGCATTGCCCTTACCTTCTCGAATGCCGGGTTGACCATCCTCGGCTTCCCGATCGCTTATGCTGCTCTCATCGCCGGCATCATCGGGGCCGTCGTCGGCCTCGCCCCGGAACAACTCCTGCTGATTTTCCGCATCCCGGAACTGCGGCGGAAGATTCTCATCACGCTCCTGTTCCTCGCGGCCTATCGCGTCGGCTATTACGTGCCGCTGCCGATGGTGAACCACGAGAAACTCCAACAGAAAATGAACGAAGGCTCTGGCGGTACGCTCGGCCGCGTGCTCGGCTTCGTGTCGATGTTCTCGGGGGGCAACCTGAGTAACGGCTGTATCTTTGCCCTCGGCATCATGCCGTACATTTCGGCGTCGATCATCATGCAGTTGCTCTCGTCGGGCGTGGTGCCGTCGTTGGAAAAGCTCCGCAAGGAGGGCCAGTCGGGGCAGAAGAAGATCAACGAGTACACCCGCTATCTGACCGTGCCGATTTGCCTCGCGCAATCGATCATGTTCGTGCGGTATCTCTTTGCCGGGTCGCCGGACATGGGCGGTGGTGGGGATGGACTGGGCCTGCTCATCCCTGGATATTCGCCTTTCTTCTTCGGTTTGTCCGCCGTGCTCATCATGACGGCCGGCACGCTGTTCATGATGTGGCTGGGCGAGCAGATCGATGAGTACGGCATCGGCAACGGCATCTCGCTTATTATCATGGCCGGCATTGTTGCCCGCATTCCCGACGCGACCGGAGCCATGCTTTTCGAGCCTGGCACGACGAAACTCAAAGAATCGCTCTTCACCCTCGGTAGTGCGACTGGCGACATCAGTTTCGAGAAGTTCGTCGTACTGATGATTCTGTTTGTCGCGGTCGTGGTTGGCGTGATTGCCATCACGAAGGCGAAGCGGGCCATCCCGATGCAGTCCGCCAAGCACGTTCGCGGTCGCCGGCAGTTTGGCGGCGGTCGCAGCGTGCTCCCGATGAAGTTGAACGCGGCCGGCGTCATGCCCGTGATCTTCGCGAGCACGTTGCTCATTATCCCGACGTTCCTGTTCGACATTGTTGTGAACATCTTCCCGGACGCATCATGGGCGACCAGCCTGCGGGAAGTCTTCCGTCGGGGCAGCGGGTGGACGTACAACATGTTCTACGTCGTGCTCATCTACGTCTTCTGCTACTTCTGGGTGGCGATCACCTTTAATCCGAAGGAAATCTCCGAGAACCTCAAGGAGCACGGTAGCTTTATCCCCGGGTATCGGCCGGGGAAGAGCACGGCCGACTACCTCGAAAAAGTGCTCATGCGGATCACCTTCGTAGGGGCCGCGTTCCTGGCGATCATCGCCATCATCCCGAGTATTGTGCAGGGTGAACTCGATGTGGACGCGAAGATCGCCAGCTTCTACGGCGGTACCGGCCTGCTGATCGTCATTAGTGTGGCCCTCGACCTAGTGTCGAAGATAAATAGCCACCTCGTCATGCGGAATTTCCAGGGGTTGACCGAAGACTGACGCGGAGCGGGTACCGGATACCGGGTATCGGGTTTCGCAGATAAGATGATCCTTCGGGACAACTTGCTGCTCAACCTCGATACCCGTTGTTGTTTCTCACGAACGACCCTGACCGGACTCCGCGAAACCCCATACCCGACACCCGATACCCGAGAAAGTAATGGCCGGCCACAGTCACTCCGCGAACATCGCTGTCCGCAAGGGCAAGCAGGATGCATCGCGGGCGAAACTCTTCAGCAAGCTTGCCCGGTACATCATGATCGCCGCTAAGAACGGCGGCGGCGACCCGGACACGAATCTGCGGTTGCGGTACGCCATCGATAAGGCCCGCAGCGTGTCGATGCCGAAAGACAACATCGAACGGGCCGTCAAGAAGGGCACGGGCGAACTCGAAGGCGTGAACTACGAAGACGTAACCTACGAGGGGTATGGCCCCGGTGGCGTCGCAATTCTGGTGGAAGCCCTTACCGACAACCGGGCGAGGACTGGCAACGATGTGCGAACGCTGTTCGAAAAGGGCGGCGGCAACATGGGCGCGATCGGGTGCGTCGGCTACCTGTTCGACCGCAAGGGGTTGATCGTGCTGGACGCGAAGACCCAGCCCGACGAAGACAAGATGATGGAAGCGGCCCTGGAAGCGGGGGCCGACGACCTCAAGAAGGAAGGCGACGTTTACGAGATCACGACCGACCCGACGACCTTCGGCACCGTCCTCGAAAAACTGAAGACCGCGGGGTACCGACCAAGTGTGTCGGAACTTGCGCAACTCCCGAAGACAAGGGCGGCGATCGAAACAGAAGCCGGCAAGAAGCTGCTGCGACTTATCGACGCCCTCGAAGACAACGACGACGTGCAAAACGTGTACACGAACGCCGAGATCACCGAAGAGATGGCCGGGTAAAACAAAAAGGCCCGCGGACGAACGTCCGCGGGCCATCGGCACTTCTCAAGACGCACTCAGTCGTTCTTCGATTCGCTCTTCTTCTCGGTCAGCGGAGCGAGGATTTCATCCACGCTCAGGCCGTTCGCCGGCGGGCCATCTTCCGCCACCGTCGGGGCCAGCTTCATCTTCTGCCGCTGAATGTCCACGTCGCGTTGCAGGTCGCGGAGTGATTGCTTCACGCCGGCCAGCCGACTGTCGTCCACCTGGTACTTGCTCTCGATCTGCTCGTACTGAAGCACCTTGTACTCGGCTTCGAGCTTGTCGATGGCGACCGTCAGGTCTTGCTTGTTACGGCGGAGACCTTCGACCTGCTTCTGGAGGGCTTCTTTGATCCGCTCCCGCGAGGCCAGGGTTTGTTCCATGTTGGCGAGCGTCGTCTTGCGAGCGACGACCCGCTTCGTGTCGTTGTTCAGGTGCTGGAGAGCCGCGTCCGGCGACACGGTCGCTCGGCCGTAGGCCACCTGTCCCTTCGCATCCTTGATCTTTTCGCCCATCGCGACGACCTTGGCTTGCTCGGTCGTCACTTCGCCCTTGAGGGTGGCCACATCCTTGGCCAAGCGTTCCACGTCGACGATCTCGCCGACGAGCGCGTTCTGCGCCTTGTCGATATCCTTATCGAGTTGCTTCACGTCCTTGCGGAGTTGTTGAATCTTCTTCTCGGTCGGGATTTGGGAATCGACCCACTCCCCGACGCTGGCGACTTCCTGCTTGGCGTAGTTGAAGGCTTTCGTGCCCTTGATTGCGGAGAAGGCCAGAACGCCGACCACCGCCATGATGAGCAGTTTCTTGCACATGAACGAGTCACTCCCCTGAAAAGCGACCACTGACGGTCGTGCCCCACACC
>JBBQCQ010000494.1:0-3868 GCA_038318835.1 Gemmatales bacterium
GGTACCTCGGGATGTCCAGCCGGTGGGCGAACGCGGGCGAGCCGAGCCGCCAACTCGACTATCAGGTGTGGTGCGGCCCGGCGATGGGAGCGTTCAACGAGTGGGCGAAGGGATCGTACCTGGAGGAGCCGCGTTATCGCACCGTGGCCGCCGTGGCGATGAACCTGCTCTATGGTGCGTGTGTGGTCCTGCGGAAGCACTCACTCGCCGTGCAGGGCGTGCATCTGCCAGCGGTGTGCTTCCCGACGGAACCGCTGACCCCGGAGCAGATCGAGGCGAAATTACACTAGTGCGGAATGCGGAGTGCGGAATGCGGAGTGAAAACCAAGAAATGGCAGCATCGTCTTCGGGTTCGGATGTCTTGAACTCCGCACTCCGCACTCCGCACTCCGCACTGGCAATCGTCGGCCTCGGCTGCCTGTTCCCGAAGGCCGACGGCCCCGGCGCGTACTGGGCCAACATCAAGCACGGCGATGACTGCATCACGCCGATCCCGCCGACGCATTGGAAGCCCGAAGACTACTTCGACGCCGACCCGAAGGCATCGGACATGACCTACGCGAAGCGCGGCGGGTTCCTGTCCACCCTCGACTTCAACCCGATGGAATTCGGCATCCCGCCGAAGGACATCGAAGCCACCGACACGACGCAACTGCTCGGCCTCGTCGCGGCGAAGCAGGCGCTGGTCGATGCTGGCATTCTGTCGCCCGATTCGCGAATCGAGCGGTCCAAAATCTCCGTCATCCTCGGCGTCACGGGCACGCTGGAACTCGTCATCCCGCTCGGTGCCCGGCTCGGCCACCCACACTGGCGGCGGGCGTTGAAGGATTCCGGCGTTCCCGACGATGTCGCACAAGATGTCGTTGATCGCATCAGCGAGTCTTACGTGCCGTGGCAGGAGAATAGCTTTCCTGGCCTGCTCGGCAACGTCGTCGCCGGGCGGATCGCGAACAAGCTCGACCTGCACGGCACGAACTGCGTCGTCGATGCCGCGTGTGCAAGTTCGCTGAGTGCGGTTCACCTGGCCGCCCTCGAACTGCAAACGGGGAAGGCCGACGCGGTCGTGACCGGCGGGGCGGACACGTTCAACGACATCTTCATGTTCATGTGCTTCAGCAAGACGCCGGCCCTGTCGAAGACCGGCGACACGAAGCCGTTCGACGCGAACGGCGACGGCACCATCCTCGGCGAAGGCCTCGGCATGATCGTGCTGAAACGCCTCGCCGACGCCGAGCGCGACGGCGACACGATCTACGCCGTGTTCAAGGGCATCGGCAGCAGCAGCGACGGCAAGGGGAATGCCATCTACGCGCCGTCGGCCGACGGCCAGAAACGCTGCCTGCACGACGCCTACACGCGGGCCGGCGTAACGCCCGACACCATCGAACTTCTCGAAGCCCACGGCACCGGCACGAAGGTCGGCGACGCCACCGAGGCGACGGCGTTCACCGACGTGTTCAGCCGCGACTCGAATCGCAGCGATCGGCCCTGGTGCGCCGTCGGCTCGGTGAAGTCGCAGATCGGCCACACGAAGTCGGCGGCCGGGGCGGCAAGCCTCATCAAGGCCGCCCTCGCGTTGCACTACAAGGTGCTGCCGCCAACGCTGAAGGTGACGCAGCCGGTGGACCCGCTGAACGCGGCCGACTCGCCGTTCTACGTGAACACGAAGATGCGGCCGTGGTTGCCGAACGCGAACCACCCGCGACGAGCCGGCGTCAGCGCCTTCGGCTTCGGCGGGTCGAACTTTCACGCCGTCCTCGAAGAACACACGCCGACGAAGACAGCCGTGGACTGGAGCGGCCGCGTCGAACTGTACGCGATGAGCGCCGCCACGCCGCAGGAACTCGCCGTCGCGTTGGTGAAGGTGCCGACGGTGTGGGCCGACTTCGCTCGTGCGGCGGAAACCTCGCGAGCCACCTTCCGTGGCGATGCCGATTGCCGCCTGATTCTCGTCGCGGAGCGGAACTCCGACCTGGCGAAGTTGACCGCGTCGGCGAAGGAGAAGCTCGCCGATCACGCGAACGCGAAGGAATGGCATCTTCCCGAGGGTGCCCACTTCGGCCGTGGGCCGACGGCGGGTCAGCTGGCGGTGCTGTTCCCTGGGCAGGGGTCGCAGGCTGTCGGCATGTTGCGCGACCTCGCGTGCCTGTTCCCGGAGATGCTCGACACACTGGCCCTCGTGCCCGATGTGGCCGCGACCATCTACCCGCCGACCTCGTTCGCGAAGGACGCGAAGCCGAAGCAGGACGACGCCTTGCGAGCGACCAACACGGCTCAGCCGGCTCTTGGGGCGGTCAGCTACGGAGCGTGGCGGGTGCTGCACGAGCGATTCGGCCTGACGGCCGACGCCTTCGCCGGTCACAGCTACGGCGAACTCCCCGCCCTCGCCGCTGCCGGCCGGTTGAACGCGCGCGAACTCTTCCAGCTTTCCCGTCTCCGCGGCGAGTTGATGGCGAAGCAAGGCGAACGCGGCGACGCCGGGACGATGATCGCCGTCCTCGCGCCGCTCGATCAGATCGAGGCCGCGCTGCAAGAATGTGGGGCGGCCGTGGTCGTGGCCAACAAGAACGCCCCGAAGCAAACGGTGCTGTCCGGGGCGACGGCCGAGATCGACAAGTTCGCGGCCGCCCTGCAAGCGAAGCGACTGCGGTGCGCTCGCCTGCCGGTCGCGGCGGCGTTCCACAGCCCGCTCGTCGCGGCCGCCGCCGAGCCATTCCGGGCCGCCCTGGACGCCGTGGCGTTCCCCCCGGCTACGGTGCCGGTATTCGCCAATACGACCGGCACAGAGTACCCCGTCGATGCTTCCGCCGCCCGCGAACTTCTCGGCCGGCAACTGGCGAACCCAGTCGCGTTCGTCGAGCAAATCCGGGCGATGGCCCGCACGGGGGTGCGCACCTTCCTGGAAGTCGGCCCCGGTAACGTGTTGACGAAGCTGGTGAACCTGATCCTGGAAGAACCGGCAGCGGGGATTCCGGCCGCGCAAGAATTTCTGGCCCTGGCCCTCGACGGGTCCGCCGGGCGGCGGTCTGGTGTGCTAGAGTTGGCCGACGTTTTGGCCCAACTGGCCGCCCGCGGGCACGGCGTGAGCCTGACCGCGTGGGAGGCCGGCAGCCGGTGCCGCCCGGCCGTGCCGCCGGCAAAGGCCGGCATGACCATCCCCCTGAACGGGGCGAACTACGTCTCGCCACGGCCGAAACGTCCGGCTCGCGCGCCCATGCCTGCCGTCCTTCCTTCCGCTGGGATCGCCCCGATGCCCGACCCGACGCCCCTTTCGACAGTTCAACAGACGCTGGCGGCTCTGCAGAAAATGCAGGAAGAAACCGCCCGCGTCCACCGGCAGTTCCTTGAATCGCAGATGCAGGCGCAGCAAACCCTGGCCGCCCTGGTCTCGCAACAACAGACGATGGCCGGCGGCATGGCCGCCCTGCCCCCGGCCCCGATCACGGTCACGCCGCTGCCACCGATCCCGCCAGCCCCGCCGCGGCCGGTAGCCATCGTTCCGCCGCCGCCTCCGCCTATTCCGCTTCCCCCGCCGCCGGTGGCGGTGAAGCCCTCGATTAACGGCAACCACGCCGCCCCGGTGTCGGCGGGTTTGTCGGCGACGCTGTTGGGGGTGGTGTCGGAGAAGACAGGTTACCCGGTGGAGAAGATGTCGCTGGGCATGACGTTGGACGGCGACCGGGGGATCGACTCGATCAAGCGGGTGGAGATTTTGTCGGCGGTGCGGGAGGAGGTGCCGGGTTCGGCGGTGGTTCGTCCGGAGCATCTGGGCCAACTGCACACCCTGCAAGACGTGGCCGACCTCCTCGGCGGCGGGAATGCCGTGACCGACGTGCCGACCATGCGGCCGACGCCGATCCCGATGCCG
>JBBQCQ010000495.1:0-3853 GCA_038318835.1 Gemmatales bacterium
GTGTCGCTCTTGCTGCCGGGAAAGCGACTCTCGAACTCGGACAGAAGATCGCGGGCTTTCTCCAACTCGGCCGGTCGGTCCGACTCGGTCGCGGCCAGCACGGCCTCCGCGAGCCTGGCGGTGAAGACCTCTTCGAGCAGCTTGAGGTTGTTCGGGTACAGCGTTGTCATCCGCGTGCCGAGGGTGCGCACGAGCTTCCAGTCCTGGCGCTCGGCGGCCAGCTTCAATCGCGTCAGGCGAACAGCCGCGAGCGTGTCGGCCACCTTCGCCCGGACTTGCTCCCAGCCGAGGCCCTTCCGTTTGCTCAGGTCGCGGGCGGCATCGTGGAACTGCAACGCCCCGGCCAGCAGTTGCTCGGCCACCTCGGCACGATCCTTGAGTTCGACCCCTTTCGGTTCGAGCAGGGTCGGGTTCACCAACCGCTCGGCCTCATCGACGATGAGTTCCTCGTAATGCTCGATCTTGCGGACCTTGGTCGATTCCATCCGCTTGAGCGGACCCGGTTGGTTGCCGACATCCAGGTCGAAGATGCCGAACACGGGCGGAATCTTGCCGAGGCGGAACGCTGGGATCGGCGTCACTCGTTCGGGGCGGTCCTGCGTGTCGGTAATCAGGTCGAACGCGACGACATACTTGATGAGGTAAGCCCGCAACAGCGGCGAGGAGGTATCGGCGGCGGCACGGGCCAGGTCTTCGATGCGGACGTAGTACGCGCCTTTGGGCACGAACACGAGCGGAGCTTCGTCGTCGATCGGCACGCTCGGGCGGACCTTTTTGGCGGTCGGGTCCTCGACTTCGGCATAGGCCCCCGTGCTGCCGGGAGTGCCGGGAGCTTCCTTGCCGTCTTTCTTCTCGCCTTTTTTGGGCACGATCGCCCCTTGCCCGTGCGCGACGACCCCGGCGAGGGCGAGGAAGCCGACCGCGAGCAGCAGCGGGCGAAGATGTTGCGGGCGTGGGCCGGTGCGAATCATGCGAGAATTTCGAGATTGTCGCGGAACAGAACGACGAGTGACGGGTTCATCATATCGTGGGTCGGCGGTCGAAGGCGAGGGCGGAGTTACTCATTGACTTCTCACCCTTCTCTTCTAACCAGAGTCTGTGGAATCAACCCCACGGATTCCGACTCGCGATCCTCTCCCGCGCGGCGGGGTGTCGTTGCGAAGAGGATCACACCCCCGTTTCTCTCTTGAAGGGTTCACCGATGCGTAAGTTTGCTCTGGCCCTGGCTGCGTTCGCCTGCTCGTTCGGCCTGCTCGTCGCTGGCGAAGTCATGTTCGTCAAGTACGACGCCGACAAGAAGGAACTGACCGTCAAGGACGGCGACAAGGAAAAGACCCTGAAGGTCACCGACAAGACGGTGTTCAAGAAGGGCGACAAGGACGTGCCGTCGGACAAGGGCATGGAAGCGCTCGGCAAGATGAAGGAAGGCAAAAGCAAGCTCGAAGTGACCGTCGAGAAGGACACCGTCACCGAAATCAAGATGGTCGCCGGCAAGAAGAAGACGTAAGACCCGAACCGGGTTTTCACGCCTCGCCCGGTCGATGCTCCCGCACTCGTGCGGGGGTGTCGATCGGGCGAACGTCTTTTTCAGCCCCCTAGCTCCGCCGCTGTTGCGAATCGGCTGCCCGCCCCTTACGATTGCAGTACACCACCGGGCGAGAACCGATCCATGGCGAAGAAACCGCAGAAGTCCTCGAAGTCGCAAATCGTGGCGTTCAAGGTCGAGGAAGAACTGGCCGAGTTCCTGGACAATCTCCCGAACAAGAGCGATTTCATCCGCAAGGCCATCCTCGCGCAGTTTGGCATGACCTGCCCGCTGTGCGTCGGCACCGGCGTCGTCGCTCGTGGCGTTCACGACCACTTCAAGCCGATCATCGAAACTCAGAACCAGAAGCCCTGCGAGAAGTGTAAGACGGCCGTGAGCTTCCCGCTGAACGCTGACGGGCTTGCCGGCGTCGAGAAAAAACGGCTCGAACAGTTCCTGCACGGCGGCGCGTTGTTCTGCCCGAAGTGCTATCCGACGATTCCGTCGTGCGACGACTGCGGCTGGCACGTGCCGATGGAGAAGGTGGCCGAGCACTTCAAGCGGCAACACACCCACGCCCACTGAAATTGCCGCCGACGGGCGGCGTCTCGGTAGGTCGGTCCTGCCGGGGCCGACCACGTTCCTCGCTGTGAAGCCGTCATCCGGTCGCGAACGGCGTCCGGGGTGTAAATGGTCGGCCCCGGCAGGGCCGACCTACTTCAGGACTACCCATGACTTCGCTCTGGCTCGCTTTCTTGCTCCTTGCCCCCACGGCCGATCCGGCCCCGATGACGGCGAAGGAAGCCCTGAAGCCGTTCAACCTGTTCGTGGGCACCTGGAAGGGCACCGGCATCCCCGATACCGGGAGCGGCAAGGCGAAGGAGTTCTGGTCAGAGTCGGTCGCGTGGGAGTGGCACTTCAAGGGCGACGACGTCTGGCTGACCGCGACGTTTGACAAAAGCCCGAGGTACAAGTCGGCCGACCTGCGCTACCTCGTGGACAAGAAGGCGTACACCTTCACGATCACCACCGCCGACAAGACGACGCTGACCTATCAGGGGGCGTTGACGCCGGGCAAGGGGAAGGAACAAGTTCTTACGCTCGAGCGAGCCGACGACGCGGCCAAGACGACCGAACGGCTGGTGTTCACGCTGCTGCACTCCAACCGCTACCTGTATCGCCTCGAAACGAAGCCAACGGCCGCGGCCTCGTTCGCCCGGCAGTTCCAGGTCGGCCAGACGAAGGACGGCGAGAATTTCGTTGACGTGCCGAAGGGGCCGGAGTGCGTGGTCAGCGGCGGCACCGGCACATCTCGCGTCTCGCACGGCGGCAAGACGTACTACGTCTGCTGTTCCGGCTGCCGCGATGCCTTCAAGGACGACCCGGAGAAGTACATCAAGGAGTACGAGGCAAAGTTGAAGGCCGAGGCGGAGAAGAAGGAGAAGAAGGAGAAGAAGTAAGTAAGGGGCGTGGCGGTTTCGAACGGCAAACAATGAGCCGCCCTTTCAGGGCGGTCGTGTCGGTTGGCCGTCGTTGACCCAGGCCTGCGTCGCTTCGCGACTCCGACCTGGGCTGACAGAACGTCCCTTTCAGGGCCGAAAACCGTGTCTTTCCGGCCTGAAAGGTCGGTTCTGTCAGCCCAGGTCGGAGCGAAGCGCAAGCCTGGGATTCCCTGGCGACATCTACCCATCGGCCCTGAAAGGGCCGCTCATTCCGACCCACGGGAATGAACGTGGCCCGTCAGGCCGGGAAAACAAAAGCGGCACGGGTTATCCCCGTGCCGTCGTCGTATCTTCCCTGGCGGCTCACCCTGCGACGGGCGTTTCCTTCGGCGACTCTTGTTCGATCGCCGGCAGTTGGCCTTGCATCACTTGTGGCGATGGCTTCGCGCCGATCAGGTTCTTTTGCTTCGCACGGGACGTCGGTTCGCGGACATCCCACACGAGGCCGACCCACGACAGCATCTTCAGCGAGTAGTATGAGACATCCACTTCGTACCACGCGAAGCCCTGGCGGGCACTGCTCTGATAGTGGTGGTGGTTGTTGTGCCAGCCTTCGCCAAAGGTCAGCAGGGCCACCAACCAGTTATTGCGGCTGTGGTCGGTCGTGTCATATCGGCGGTAGCCGAACAGGTGGCAGACGGAGTTCACGCAGAACGTGACGTGATACACGGCCACCGTACTGAGGACGAAGCCCCAGACCAGGCCGGTCGGCCCTCCAAAGTACCAGCATCCGAGGGCAAGGAGAGCCGGCGGCACCCAGTGAAAGCGGTCGAGCCATCGCAGTTCCGGGTACTTCATCCAGTCCCGCATCTCGTTCCAGTCGGTG
>JBBQCQ010000496.1:0-3844 GCA_038318835.1 Gemmatales bacterium
ATTTTGGCGAGCCGAACTCCGTAAGGAGTCGGGTGAAGACCAGTCACCCGACTCCTTACGGAGTTCGGCTCGCCAAAATTACTCCTCCACCCGCAGCCACAAGCTGCTCGCTCCCGTCGCGGGGGTCGCCTTCGCGCGTCGCAGCGACTGCGGCATCGCCTCCTGCACCGCCGCCGTGTGGCACGCTTCCAGATACGACGGGAACAGAATCAGCCTGTATCGCGTGCCGCCGACGAGCAACGCCCGCACCAGGTATGCCTCGTTCCAGGCCCAGCCGCGGTCGTACCACGCCTTCGGGTAGTCGAACGGCCAGAAGATGTCGTGGATGTGAACGAGCACGCCCGGCCGCAACCGCGGCAGCACCTCGAATAGCACGAAGTTCACATCCGAGCCGATCTTCGACACGTGCGATGAGTCCAGGAACAGCACATCGTTCGCCTCCAGCCGCGTGAACACATCCAGCGGCACTTCCTGCACCGGCTTCTCGATCCGCGTACACTGCTCGCGGTCGGCCGGCGTCAGCAGCGTGTTCAGCCGCGCCGGGTACGGTTCGATGAAGGTCAGGTCCGGCTTCGGGTCGCAGTCATCCCGCACGTCGAGCATGAGCGCCGACGAGAATCCGGAGCCGATCTCGACGATCCGCCGCGGCTGGAAATGGTGCAGCATCGCGAACAGGTAGCAGGCGTCACCGTAGGTGAAGAACTCGTTCTCGAAGTAGTAGCGACTTCCCCGCGACTCGATTTCGGGGAAGCCGCACGGGTAGGCCGCGAGTTGCTTCAGCAGGTCCAACTGCTCGGCCGTGTGCAGATCGACGCCCGGCAGTTCGGTGGTGGTCATCAGGCCGGCGTGATCGCGTTCGACGGCGGCGTGATCCGGCAACGGCGACGCGAAGTGCCCCGGCGGGTACGCCAGGAACCGACGGTTCGGGTTCCGCCACAGGGTGAGGAGTCGCCGCAGCCACCGCACGGAGTAGTACACCCGCCCGCCGCCGGGCAGGCGGTTCATTAACGTTTCGAGTCCAGCCATGCGGGGTAGTGTAGGACCGGAATGCGGGTCGGCGTGAGCAACGGAATCTCTGCAGCTTCCCCCATCGCCCGCGGCACCCGTGGCGGGAACTTCTGCTTGCTATAATCCCCCATCATCACTATTGTCACGCCCCCGCCGTCGCGGGACGAACTTGCCCAGGAGCCGGCCATGCACGAACGAATCGCTTACCAGGGCATCACCTTCGACGATGTCCTCCTCGAACCCGGCTACAGCGACGTGGTGCCGAAGGACGTGGACGTGCGCACTCAACTCACCCGCAACGTCCGCCTGAACATTCCGATCATCTCGTCGCCGATGGACACCGTCACCGAGAGCGAACTGGCCATCGCGCTCGCCCAGGAAGGCGGCATCGGCATCATTCACAAGAACTTGAACATCGTCGCCCAGACGCGCGAAGTGGACAAGGTAAAGCGGTCCGAGAACGGCATCATCACCGACCCCGTCACGCTGCCGCCGGACGAAACTGTGGGCAACGCCCGGCGAATCATGGAGCAGCAGCACATCAGCGGCGTGCCGATCACCGTCAACGGCTACCTGAAGGGCATCCTGACCCGCCGCGACCTGAAGTTCCTGACCGACAACAACCAGAAGTTGTCCGAGGTGATGACGCAGGAAAACCTTGTCACCGCGACAGTTTCCGGCTCCGAGGCCCCCACACTGGAGGAGGCCGAACGCATCTTGACGAAAAAGAAAGTGGAGAAGCTGCTCCTGGTGGACGATCAATATCGACTGAAGGGGTTAATCACGATCAAGGACATTGACAAGGCCCAGAATTTCCCGAACGCGTCTAAAGATTCGCGCGGTCGGCTCCGGGTGGGGGCGGCGATCGGTCAGGGGGACTTCGAGCGGGCACACTCCTTGATCGGCGCGGGCGTGGATGTGCTCGTGGTGGACAGTGCCCACGGCCATTCGCGGAACGTCGTGGAGACGGTGAAGGAACTGAAGCGGCGATACTCGATCGACGTGATCGCCGGCAATATCGCCACGGAAGCCGGCGCGATGGCCCTGGCCGACGCCGGGGCGGATGGGATTAAAGCCGGCATCGGGCCGGGTAGCATTTGCACCACCCGCATCGTGTCCGGGGTGGGCGTGCCGCAGTTGTCGGCGATCAGCAGTGCCGTTCGGGCACTGAAGGGGACGGGTATCCCGGTCCTCGGCGACGGCGGGATTCGGTACTCCGGGGACATCACGAAGGCGCTCGCGGCCGGGGCGCACAGTGTGATGATCGGCGGCCTGTTCGCGGGCTTAGCCGAAAGCCCTGGGCAGGTGATCCTCTACCGCGGGCGGACGTTCAAGGCGTACCGCGGCATGGGGTCGCTCGGGGCCATGCAGGCCGGCAGCGCCGACCGCTACCAACAAGGGGGCGGGACGGCGAACGGCAAAATGGTGCCCGAAGGCGTGGAAGGCCGCGTGCCGTTCAAAGGTCCGCTGACGCCGTTTGTGTTCCAGTTGGTCGGCGGTATTCGATCGGGGATGGGGTACGTCGGAGCCAGGACGCTCGAAGAACTCAGGACGAAGGCCCGCTTCATTCAGGTGAGCGGGGCCTCGGTACAGGAGAGCCACCCGCATGACATCGCAATCACCCAAGAATCGCCGAACTACAGCGGCCCGAACTACACCGCGTCGGATGGCGATTAGCCTCGCGGCCCTCGTCGGCCTCGGCGGGGCGGCGTTCGGGCAGTCGCCGTCAGTCGTGCCGCCGGCCCCGCTGTCGCAACCGCCGAAAACCCAGTGGACCCCGTTTAATCAAACGCCCGCCGTACCGGCCGCGCCGCCGGTTGCTGCGCCCACCGTCCTTGCGCCGCCTGCGGCTGTTGTGCTGCCCGTCCTCGCACCGCCGACTGTCGTGCCGCCGACTGTCGTGCCGCCGACTGTTGCGCCGCCGTCGGCTCAGCCGGGGTTGGTGCCCAAGACGCTGACCTTCCAGAAGGACGCCGGCACCTCGGCCCCATCCACGTTGTCGGTCCCCCCGCTGACGTTCCAGAAGGGCGCAGGCGAAACGGTGCCAATGATCCCACCGACGCCGGACGTGCCCTCGCTGCCGCCTCTGGGGGTGCCCGCGATCCCGGTGAAGATGGTTCGCGACCCGCAGACCGAGAAAGAGAAGGCCGACGAAAAGCAGGACAAGAAAGATAAAGAGGACGAAGAGGCAGGCAAGAAGAAGGACGTGCCGAAGGCCTCCGACCGCCAGGCGGAGCTGACGAAGGGCACGCTGCCGAACCGTCAGAACGTGTTCCGCCTCACGTCGGACGCCGACCTGAACTCGCGTATTCAGCAAGAACTCGGCAACCGGAAGGATCCGTTCCCGAAGCCGGCCTCGCTCTCGACCGAACCGCTGGTCTACCAGCCGAAGACGTTGACCTACCCGCCCATGCGACGGGACCGCGAACCGGCCTACGTCGTCCACCGCCGGCTGTACTTCGAGGAGAAGAACAGCGAGCGGGCCGGGTGGGAGATGGGCTTCCTGCAACCGTTCGTGTCGGCGAGCTACTTCTACAAAGACCTGTTCTTCCTGCCGCATAACGTCGCGTCGGGCTTCTGGAAGAACCGCTGGGACACGAGCGCCGGCAAGTGCCTGCCGGGCACGCCGACGCCGTACTACCTCTACCCGCAGGGCTTCACGGTCAGCGGCCTGATGTTCCAGGCGACCCTGCTCACGGGCCTGCCGTTCATCTTCCCAGGGTAAGAAACGACCGGCGAGCCGAGCACTGTAAGGTGCCGGGTGAATCGCAATGCCATTCACCCGGCACCTTACGGTGCTCGGCTCGCCAAGAATCGGTTTCAGAACTGAATGTAC
>JBBQCQ010000497.1:0-3839 GCA_038318835.1 Gemmatales bacterium
ACGCCATCGCCCGAGATGTCGCCAGTGGTCACGTACACACCGCCGGTGAACGCCGTCTCGAACGGGTTCCGCGAGTAGAGCACCTGCTGCGTGATGCCGTCGAGGATGACGACGTTCGTCGGCTCGCCGGGGCTGGTGCCCACGACCAGATCGTCCGTGCCGTCGCCGTTGAAGTCGGCCGTGGCCACGCGACCGCCGCCCGGCACGCCGTTCCGCGGGAACGGCGAGGTCGTGAACTTCTGCGTGCCGGTGGAGTCGTAATACTGTACCGGTAGGCCGGTCCCCCCTTCGGTGGCGACCGCGAACTGCCGCGTGCCGAGGATGTTCGGCCGCGGCCCGAAGTTCGGCTGGACCGTCAATGAAGCCGTCCCACTGAATGTTACCGCCGGTGGGAAACTCGTCGCGGTAATCGTCTGCCGCCCGGTCGGGGTGCCGAACGTGACGGTGAAGGTCTTGGTGCCCCCGTCCGCCGCCGTGAACGCGGTATTCGCCGGCAGGATCGCGCGGCCGTCACTGCTGGTGAGGCCCACGATCCCTGTGAAGTTTGTGGTCGGGTTGCCGAAGGCGTCGGTGGCCGACACGACGACCCTCGTCGGTTGGCCGGCCTGCGTGGTCGCAGGCAAGATGACCGTGAACCGCGAGGTAGCGGCCCCCGTCACCACGATGCCCGATTGCGACGCGGCCAGCACCGGCGTGGCTTGATCGACCAAGCGAATCGACTGCGTGCCGGCTGTCTTCAGGGCGAGGGTAAAGATCTTCTGCCCCTGATCGCTCGGCGCGAAGGTCGCGGCCGCCCCGGTGGGCAACGTCGCCTGCGAGTCGGAACTGCTGAACGTCAACGTGCCCGTGTAGTTGGTCGCCAAGTTCCCGAAGGCGTCCCGCACGGTCACGAGAATTTGCTGATTCGTTCCTGCCACGACGCTTGCTGGCAGCATCGTCGCCGTCAGTGTGGCCCCGGCGGCGGCCGTCACCGCGATGTTCCCTTGCGTCGAAGTCAGAGTCGGCGTCACCGTGTCGCGGGCGGTGAGGCTTTGCGTGCCGGTCGTCCGGAGCGTTGCCGCGAACGTGTGAACCCCGGCGTCGGCGGCCGTAAACGTGTAGTCGGCCGGCAGTCCCCCGGCGGCGTCGGTCGTCGTGAAGCGGATCGTGCCGGTGTACCCGGTCGCCACGTTACCGAAGCCGTCCCGTACTGTGACGGTGAAGGGCTGAGAAGCCCCGGCCGTGGCTGGGCTGGGGAACCCGGCCAGGGTGATCGCCCCGGCCGGGATCGACGGGTTGCCCGGCGTAGGCAGGACGGGAGCCGGCGACACAAGGATGTTCGCCTGCGTGCCGACCACGGCCCCGTTCGCGGTGTCCGTCGCCGTGATGCTTTGCGTGCCGGCGGTGCGGAGCGTGTCCGTGAAGGTTGCCGTGCCGGCGTTCGCGGCCGTGAACGTGAAGTTCACCGGCAGGGTCGCCCGCGTATCTGAACTGGTGAACGCCACGGCCCCGGTGTACCCGGTCGCGACGTTGTTGAATGCGTCGCGGGCGGTCAAAGTGAAGCTAGCACCCGTGCCGGCGACGACCGTCGGGTGGCCACCGAGATCGAACCGTGTGGCCACCGATGACGTGACCGAGATGTTCGATTGCGTGCCACTGAGGTTATTCGCGGTGTCGGTCGCCGTGAGACTCTGGAGGCCGGCCGTGAGCAGCGTGACCGGCAGCACCTTCACACCCGCGTCGGCGGCGGTGAAGGTGTAAGCGGCCGGCCGCACGGCTTGACCATCGCTGCTGGTGATCGTCACCGTGCCGGCGTAGGTCGTCGCGATGTTGCCGAATGCGTCGCTGGCCTTGATCGTCAGCCCGCCCTGCACCCCGGCCGCGGTCGGGCTGGGGAAGCCGCTGACGGCGAACGACCTCGCCGCCGCCGGGATGACCAGAATCGGCGGGTTCGTCGTGCCCATCACTGTGGCCGTCGTCGTGTCAACCACACTCACCGTTTGCGACCCGGCTGTTTTCAGCGTCACACCTTGGTTGAAGGTGTGAACGCCGTTGTCGGCGATGGTGAACGTGTAGTTCGCGGGCAGACCCGGTTGGCCGTCCGTGGTGCTGAACCGCACCGTGCCGAGGTAGCCGACCGCGACCGACCCGTCCGGGGCCAGGGCCGTAACGGTCATGTTCGTGCTCGTCCCGGCGGTCAGGCTGGTCGAGTACCCCGAGAGCACCAAGCCCGCCACGGCGGCCGGAGCGACGGTCACGGTCTGTGACCCCATGATCGCGCTCATGGCCGTGGCGGTGGCCGTGATGCTTTGCGTGCCGGCGTTGCGAAGTTGGACGGCGAACGTCCCCGCCGCTCCCGGCGTGAACGGTGGCGTGGTCGTCGGAGTAAACGCCGCGTTGGGGTCGGTACTCGTGAACGTCACCGTACCCGCGAAGTCCTTCGAGGCGTTGCCGAACGGGTCCTGCGGGGTGACGGTGAACGTCTTCGTGTCGCCCGCGTTGTACGGCGACGGCAGACCGGCCACCGCGAACTTCGCGGTTGCGGCCGCGCTGATCGTCACGGGCGTGCTGGTACCCATGAGGGTCGAGGTTTTCGCGTCTGTTGCGGAGATCGTCTGCACGCCCACCGTTCGCAGGTCGGCCGAGATCGTCACCACGCCCATGTTTGCGGCCGTGAACGTCACCGGCAGGGCCGGCGAGTTCACCAGGAACTGCGGGTCAGTGGACGACAGCATTACGTCGCCGGTGAAATCGACCGCAACGTTCCCGAACGGGTCCTGGGCCGAGAGCGTGAACAGGAGGTCGTCGCCGGCCGTCGCGGTCGCCGGCAGCGGGCTGAACACGAACTTACTCGCGGCCGCGTTCGTCACCTGGGTGCCGGCACGACCCGGATTCACCAGGAGCGAGGCCGACGGCGGGGGCAAGGCCGGGAAGGCCGCGTCCACGGCCGTCACCGTCTGCAAACCGGCCGACTTGAACGTGATCGTGAACGACTTCGAGCCGGCGTCGGTCGCCGTGAACGTGTAGTCGGCTGGGAGGTCGCCGGCGGTTTGCTTCGTGTCGCTCGACAGGAAGTGGACCGCCCCGGTGAAGCCCGTTTCCACGGTGCCGTCCGGGTTCAGGACCGTGACCGTGTAGGTGGTCGGCTGACCGGCGACGACTGTCCGTGGCAGCAGATCCACAGCGAAGCTATCGGCCGCGGGTCCGTTGAGGTAGATGAACCGCTGGAAGGAGTCATCGACTTCGCCGTTCGTCTTGTTGCCGTTCTGGTTCATCAAGTTGCCGGCGAAGTCGGACAACCGTGGGCCAACGGTCACGCGATAGAAGCCCTGGGCCGGGGGCGTAGGGAACGTGATCGTGAACTGGTTGAACGGGTTCGGGTCGTTCGGCCCTGGGGCCGCCGAGGTGAGGACGGCGGTCGAAACCGGGATCGGGTTCCCGTTCGGGTCGAGGATTTCAAAGTCATTGACACCGACCGTGGCTGGATCGACCGACTGGTCGAAGAAGAAGATGAGCGACGACGTGCCGGCGACCGGCTGCGGCGTGGCGACTCGGACGACGATCGGGCCGGGTTCCGGCTGGACGTTGAACTGCTGGTCGAGGGTCGTGCTCAGACGGATGGCGTACTGGCCGCGACCGTAGGTGGTCGCGACGAGCATGTTCAGGCCGCCGTTGCCCTGATCGGGCTTGCCTGTGATCGGGTCGATGTTCCCCAACGACAGGTCGAGGTCGGTTACCCGCACGCTCGGCAGGTAGCCGCCGGCGTAGGTCGCGCCGTCCTCGGTCACGTCCGGGAAGTACGTCCAGGTCGCGCCCTTGTCCCGCGAGCGGAACACGCCGCCGTCACCGGAGGCGTACAA
>JBBQCQ010000498.1:0-3838 GCA_038318835.1 Gemmatales bacterium
TCGTGGTGGAACGAGTGGTTGCCGACTTCGTGGCCGGCCGCCGTGATCGACCCCAGCGTATCGCGATGATGATCGAGGGCCGCGTCCTGCCCAACGAGAAACCAGGTGATCGTGAGATTGTGATCGGCGAGCAGTTTCAGCACTCGCGGCACGACCGTCGGCAGGTACGTCGGCAGTTTCTCCCATCCGGCGTCGCCGTGCGTCTTCAGGTACGACCACTTGTTGTCCAGGTCGAGCGACAACGACGCTCGCGGCTTCATCGCGGCACCTCCGCGAGCAGGCCGGGCATCGCCCGGTCGGCCAGTTGCAGCGTCTCGTTCACGTTCAGCGTGCCGTTCACGATGTGGGCCGAGTTCACCACGTGCAACCCCGGCACGCTCGTCGCCATCGGCGGCAGCGTCGCCGAGTAGTCCAGTGTGGGAATCGCGAGCACATTCCGCACTCGCGACACGCGAAACGCCAGCACATCGTCCGGCGAGAAGTGCGGGTACATCGTCGCCAGGGCGGTCAGGAACGATTCGCGAATCTTCTGGTCCGGCTGCTCGAAGAGTGGGTCATCCGGTGACACGTATTTCGGCAGGTAGACGAGGTGCTTGCCGCCGAACTCGGCCGGATTGACGAGCGTCGTCATCTCGATGACGGCCGTGAACGGGGCGGCGTCGGTGATGTTCGTCACGTAGAAGCGGTCGAGCGGCTTCGTCAACAGGATCGACGCGCAGACCAGACCCTGATAGCGAAGGCCGAGCAACTTCGCGCGCTCATCGTCCCTCAGGCCGGGGCACACCTTCACCGCGATCGGGGCCGTGGTGGTGACGACGACGCGGTCGAATTCTTCGTGCGTGCCGTCCTCGAACTCGACCCCGAAACAAAACTCATCGTCGGTGATGCTCGCCACCCGCGAGCACTCGCGGACGGCCACGCCATCGGACTGCAAGCGGGCCGTGAAACAGTTCAGCAACGTGCGGTAGCCCCCCTGCAGGTGGCCGAACATCTCCTTCTTCAGCCCCGTCTTCCGGGCCGCGTACATGCGGGCGATGATCGCCCAGATGAAAGCGGCCGAGGCGTGCTGATAGTTCTCGCCGAGCTTCGCCCGCAACAACGGCAGCCAGATTTTCTCGGTGGTGCGGCGGCCGGACCACTTCCGCAGCCACGCCAGCACGGGGATTTTTTCGAGGTACTGCCAGTCGCGGATTTTCGACGCCCGCAGGATCGTGAGCGCGAGCCGGAACTTGCTGACGAGGCCAAGCGGCGGGAACTTCAAAAACTCCAGCGAATTCGACATCGAGTACAGTTTGCCGTCGGTGTAGAAGCCGGTCCTCGTCTCGACCCACCGCAGGTCGTCGGTGAGGCCGAGGTCGGCGATGAGTGCCCGCAACCGGGTATCGGAGAGCAAGATCACGTGGTAGTGGCGGTCCCAGATCACGTCGCCGAGTTGCCACGAGTCGGCCAGCCCGCCGAGGTGCGGGGCGGATTCGATCAGCGTGACGGCGTGCCCAGCGGCGTTCAGTTGCCGGGCGAGTTCCATGCCGAGTAGGCCACCACCGACGACGGCCCAGCGGAGGCCGTCGGCCGGTTGACCCGGTGGTGGCGTGTCGGTGGGCGTAGGAATAGGGTGCATGGGTTCACGAAGTCTCTTCGACGGTCCAGCTGGACATGCGGTACGCCCGCTCACAAGCGGTGCAGACGAATCGTTGCGGTTCCGCCGTCGGCTCCGTGAATCGGGCGAGCAACTGCCCACAGCGGCACACGGCCCCGGCCGGTCGGGCCGGGTTGCCGAGGACTAGGTGGAAGTCTAGCACCGATTTCGTTACGACGGAACCCATACCCACCATCGCGAACCGGCCGACGGTCAGGTCGTTGCCGATCACGCAGCCGGCCCCGATGGTCGCCCCTTCGCGGATGAGCGTCGGCAGCGTGTGTTCGTCCGGGTCGGACGGCCGCAGTTGCTTCAAATCGGGGGTGGTGGCCCGTGGGAAGCGGTCGTTCGTGAAGATCGTGCCGGCCGAGATCATCACGCCGTCTTCGATGGTCACGGCGGTGCAGACGTAGACGAAGCTGTTGATCTTGACGCGGTGGCCGATCCGCACGCCATAGGCGAGGTAGGTTTTTTCGCCGACGATGCACTCGTCGCCGAGGGTGGTGCCGTGCCGGATGTGGACATTGTCCCAGACCGACGTGCCCGCCCCCAGCGTGACGCCGGGTTCGAGGATGGCCGTGGGGTGGATGCGCGGAGCGGTCATGCCAGCGTCGCTTCGCTCAGTCGCGTCCAGTCGGCTTGCCGCAGCGAGCGGTAGGCGGCGTCGATGGCGGCGACGTTCGCCACGGCGTCGTCGATCGTGATGACGAGCTTCTCGCCGTCGCGGAGGTGGCGGGCGAAGTTGCCGACGTTGTCGCGGAACGCCTGCACCTTGTCGTACCCCTTGCCGAAGATCACCCACTCCTTGTTCGTGAGCTTGTACTTCGACTCCTTCCAGCCGACGCGGATCGTGCCGAGCAGGCCGTGAACGTCGATGTAGCTTTCGCGCTCCTTGTTGATGCTCCACGACAGGTCGATGGTGCCCATCACGCCGGCCGCCGAGCGCACGAACACCTGGGCCGTGTCCTCGACCGGCAGCGGTTGGAAGCGTCGCCCTTCGACGGCGTGAACGTCGGCGAGGGTGCCGAGGAAGAACCGCGTCAGGTCGAGCGAGTGTGCGCCGTTGTCGATGAGCACGCCGCCGCCGGAGATCGCCGGGTCGCCGTTCCACCGGTGCGTCATGTCCACGCGACTCGTGAACGCGTTCTCGAACAGCACGACCTCGCCGATCAGACCGTCGTCGATGAACCCGCGGGCCTTGTTCACGTCGCTCACGTACCGGAACTTCGAGGCCATCGTCAGCACGCGGTCGGCCTTGCGGGCGGCGGCCGCCATGCGGAAGGCGCTGTCGGCCCCGACCGTGAACGGCTTCTCGCACAGAACGTGTTGGCCCCGTTCGAGCAGCTTCAGGACCAGCTTTTCGTGCGTGACCGGCGGCGTGGCGACGATCGTCGCCTCGAAGTCGGCGACGCCGCAGGCGGTGTCGAGCGTCGCGAACGCCTGGCAGCCCGGCACCGCGGCCGCGACCGTCTGGGCCGCCTCCGGCCGCACGTCGATGACGGCCACGAGTTCGGCGTCCGGGTGGTCGCGGAACGCCTGGGCGTAGCTCTGGGCGATGCCGCCGGCACCGAGCAGAGCGAAACGGGTCTTCGTCATGGGCGGGGTTCCTTGTCTTCGTTTTGCACTTTTTGCTCCCTCGTTTTACGTTAGTGAGGAAATGACCAGACCAATTCAAAACGGACGAATGAAAAATGCAAAATGGGTTACATCTGCGACCGCTCCGCACATTCGCGGACGGCGGAGGCGATGTAGTCCAGGTGCTCGCCGGTGTATTTTTCCGACCACGGCAGCACCAACACGCCTTCGAGTGCCTCGAACGTGCCGGGGAACTTCTCGGCCGCGTAATCGACGGCTTCGGGGCGGGCCAGCGTGAACGGCCAGCGGCTGTTGCCGAAGGTGCGTTGCTCCGCGAAAACGGCACAGCGGAAGGCCGGCTTCTGGATGTACCGCGGTGCACTGGCGATGCCGCGTTCCTTCAGCAAATTCGCCAAACCCAGTGCACCGCCGGCGATGCGTTGGCCGTCCACGCGGAGGCAGTATTTCCAGAAGGTATGCACCGCCCGTTCGTCCTGCCACGGCGTTTCCAGGCCGGTGATGTCGGCGAGCTTCGCCGAGAGGTATGCGGCCGAATCGACGCGGTTCTGCACGACGGTGGCGAGCTTCTTCAACTGCGCGACGGCCACGGCCCCTTGCAGTTCGCTC
>JBBQCQ010000499.1:0-3822 GCA_038318835.1 Gemmatales bacterium
GACAACCTCGCGCCGCTGACGACCAAGAAACACTGGAAGGCCAAGCCCGGCGAACCCGATGGCCGCGAAGTGGCCGCGTTCGCCTACGTCCTGGCCTTGAGCGCCCAGCACGAGAAGACCCTGGCCAAGAGCGCGGAGGCCGTCGATGTCCGGGGCTTTCGAGAGCCGTGGGCCTTGAATAACTACGCCGCCTCGTTGGTGGCTGTGCGGTTCGAGAATCGGGCCGACCTGGAGCGAGCGATGGCAATGCTCGACGAGGTGATCGCGAAATGCCCCGATTCCCGCTCCGCCCACTACAACCGAGCCATGGCGAGGTTCTGGACCGACCGAAACCCCGCCACGAAGATGCTCAACCGCAAGCGATGCCTGGACGACCTGTCCCTCGTGGTGGCAACGCCACCCCTCACCGCACACCTTTGCCTCGATGCGGCCCGCCTATACGCGGCCGGAAGAAGCGAGGGGGACGCTGGTCGTGCTGTCCACTTCGCAGCCGAAGCCATCCGAGGGGGCAAGACCCCGTCTACAGTTCTCAAACACCCCCACCTCAAGCAACTCTTCGCCTCTCTCCCTACTGACATCATGGGGACCCTCAAGAATACACCGCAAGGTGAGAAGACGAGTGACCCTGATGCGCGGTGGGTCAGTCCGTTCACCGAATGAATCGTGCTGACAATTGCACCCGCATTCCGGCGATTTGCCAAGCCGAACATCCGACACCCTGACACTTTCTGACACCACTTTTCGATTCAACGTTCTGAGCGGCTAAGGTGCCGCAGCTTATTCAATCCCAGGAACTAACACCCATGCTTTCTCTCTTCAACCGTCGCCCCACGCGGGTGCGGCCGGACTACCGTGTGCGCCTCGGGATGGAGTCCCTGGATCAACGGATCCAACCGGCGGGTACCACTCCTGTCATCAAACAGTTCGTGGCTTTGGAAGTCTCGAACGGCTACTTCATCATCTCGGGAAAGGTCGATGACGATCAACCGGCCGGACTGACCGTGACGTTTGGGGGGGGCATCCCTGGTCTGGACGAACATCATGCGACGACAGCTTCGGACGGTTCGTTCTCGTTCTCGGTGTTCGTTGGGGTGAACCAAGGCGGCATGGTCACGGCCACCGTGTTGGATGGCGACCGCAACACATCGCCCGAGGTCGAGTACGAAGTCCACCCGACCGGCTCGCCCGAAGCGATTGAAGACGAGGTGTCCGTACCGTAATTCCGCATGCCATGAGTCACGGGAGCAACCGATGTTGAACGCTTACGTTCCGATCGTTCGCCGGGCGTTGGAGGTCGGCCTCGGCCCGCCTCGCCTCCTCGGCTGGGTCCAGGCCCAGGCCCAAGCACAGGCCACCCGCCTCGGACCTGGGCACGAGGTTGGCCGTCTAGCGCAGGATTATTTGGTCGAAATCCTGAGTCGTCGCCTCGCAGACCTCGTCGCGATCGGAATGGGTCGCACGTGCGGCCGCCGGGAAGAGCCAGGTGAGACCCTCCGGGCGGAGGAATCGCGGGTCTAGCGCGGGGATGGTTCGCTCGAAATCGTCCGTGAGCGTCCGGACGGTGCGGCGGAACTCCGCCCAGGCCGCCCGACACTCGTCGGCCGCCACGACGACTTCCGCAACCGTGCCCCCCGACTGAAGAACTCGCCAGCAGGCGGTCGTGCCGTAAGTCACGACTGCCTGCCACAAGACCCCTTCTTCTCCCGCCAAGACGAGGGCCGGACACGCCCCCAGGGAGTTCAGCTCGTCGGCCAGTTCCAGGAGTCGGGTCGCCTTGTCCGCAAAGATTTCCTGGGAGATACCCAGGTTGCATTCCGTCTGATCGAGCCGCCTCAAGCCGAGCACGGCAAGGAGGAAGTCGGAGTAGGCTGCGATCCACTTTGTGCGGACAGCCGTGGTGGTGGCGTCCGGCATTGATATGACGCTCATAGTTACGTAACTCGGTCATTGAGGAAGCTGTTTCTTCCCCACAATCGAGATACGACGCCAGAACATGACAGGAAAAAACGAATTGCCCATCAACTTTCCCGCTGGCCGTGAGACAACGAGGAAGTCCACGGGAAATACTTCCGCCGGTGGCACGTTTTTTGCGCCGAATCCGATTGAACCAGATACTTCCACTTTCCTCGACCCCGCAGGGGAGTCGCCATGACCGTCGCAGAGTTCGACCGACTGACGGCCTGGGGGCACGAACGCTGGCCCCCATTCGACTGGGACGAAGTCACCCCGTACATGCTGCACGAAGGGGTGATGTGCGTCCACGGGCGGGTGTTCCGCGCGTATCTATTTTCCGACGGCACCCGTCTCCTCAATCACGAAGACCTGGCCGACGCGGCGTATGCCGAGCGGCTCCAACGTGCGGTGCGTTGACGAACGGGTTGCTCAAACCTCGTGATGTACGACAAGAACTAGCAGAAGTTCCTCGTGCAGCAGACCCCCAGTTCATCGGCGTGAACCGGGCCTACGACGCGATCCTGCGGCGGTACAAACTGCTAGGCCAGCTCGGCGTGTCTGGCATACGCCGGGGTCGGGCAAGAGCTTCTCGATGATGGAGGACGACGGCGAGAAGTTTGCCCGGCAGAAGCTGGACATCATGCCGCACCGCCTGAACCGGGTGGACGATACGGGCACGACGTGGTGACGAACTTCAAGGACCCGGAACACCCGCATACGGGCAACGACCGTTCCCAAACTTGCGGACACAAAAGAACCCCCAGGACCCATCACCGCCAGAACTCGATCCGCACCGTCCTCAGCAGGCCGTCGCTGGCGACGGCCCAGAGTGGTCTCTGGCCGCACGCCACGCGGGCGTACCCCGTCATCCCTGGGCGCAGCCGCACGTCGCCGTCGGCCAGCGTGCAACAGACAATGACCTGCCCCTCGGCATCCGGGTTTTGGATCGTGGTCGTGGGCGGGGCCGCCCCCAGCCCGCCGGCGGCATCCGGCCGCTCGCCCGGCCGGTGCGCGGCCGGGGCCACCCGGCGGACGTTTCCGCTGAGCGTGTGCAACGGGAATGCCCGCGGCAACACCGTTACCGCCTGCCCCGACTGCACCCGGGCCGCCGGCCCTTCGCGGAGCGTTACCTCGATCTCCATCGAGGTCAGGTCTTCGAGTTCCGCGAGGAGCTCGCCCTCCTGAACGTACCGGCCGACCCGCTCCCGCAGGCGGGCCGTTGTGACCAGCCCGCCGCGGGCAGCGCGGACGGTCAACTTGCCGGCGAGTTCGTCCAGGTACCGCACTTCCTCATCGACACTAGCGAGGTGCGCCCGGGCGGCGGCGACCTCCTCCTTCCGCGGGCCGGCCTTGAGTACGGCCAGGGCACCGACCGCGTCGGCAAGTTCCTTTGCCCGTTTCGCGAGTTCCGTCTCGGCGATCGCTGTGCCGCGGGCGCGGACGGCCCGGCCCTCTGCTTCCGCCTGTCGGAGTTGCTCCCGGCACACGGCCGCCCGCGCGGCTGCCGCGTCGTAGTCCTCGGCCGACACCACCGCGTCCTTCCGCAGGGCGGCCAGCCGGTCGAGCGTGGCCGAGGCCTGCTTGACTTCTGCCTCGCACCGGGCGACGGCCGCGACCAGCCGGAGCAAGTCCTCCTTGTGGGCCGTGCGGTCGCGGTCCAGGTCGGTCCGGGCCAGTTCGTGCCACCGCTCCGCGCGGGCCACCCGGTCGGTCAGTTCGGCCAGTTCGGCTGGGTTCGGGCCGACCTCCAGGAGTTGCAACTTGGCTCGCGCCTCGGTGGCCTCAGCCCGCTTCCGGGCTTGCCGGCTGGCCAGGTCCGGCACTTCCAACCGGGCCACCACCGCCCCGGCCGGCACTTCTTCCCCTTCC
>JBBQCQ010000500.1:0-3809 GCA_038318835.1 Gemmatales bacterium
CCGCCAGATTCTCGGCGTGCACGTCCGCATCAACCTCGACCTGCCCAACCGCATCCTGATGGACGGCCCCGAAAACCGCTACGCCCTGGCCACGGCCTTCCGCAAGCTGAAGCCGAAGATCGTCATCGCCGCTTTCGGCCGCACGCCGGCCGGCTCGCCCGACCATTATCAAGGCGGCCTCATCGCCGAGGCCGCCCGCTTCCATTCGCAACTCACGAAGTGGAACGAACGGTTCGACGGCACCGATCCGTACCGCGTGCCGCACCTCGTCTACGCACCCTTCCCTTCCGACTCGGAAGTACGAACGTGGCCCGGTACGTTCGTCATCGACATCAGCGACACCATCGAACAGAAACTCGCGGCCGTGCAGGCTTACGATTCGCAGTTCGACGGCGACCGCTTCGCGAAGGTGCGGCACTACCTCACGTCGGCCAACGGCTTCACCGGCGGCCGCTGCGGCTTCCTGTATGGCGAACTCTTTGTCCTGCCGACGCCCGTGGGCGGCGATGACCTGGTGAAAGTCGTCACCGGCGGCAAAGGCAGCTTCGCCCCTGTGCAGCTACCCGGCCGGGATCATCTGCCATTGCAATGAGTCATTGGCTATTGGTGATTCGTTATTGGAGTTGCCGCTCGACCGTGGCCCTTCCCGTGTGCGGCAGCTCCAATAACCAATAACGAATCACCAATAACGAGGTCTCCGTGAACGTGCGCAGTCTGTTAGCAAAGCGGACGAGTGAAATCGAAATCTCGGGCATCCGCAAGGTCTTCGACCTCGGCAAATCCTTGAAGGACCCGATCAACCTCAGTATCGGCCAACCACACTTCGATGTGCCGGACGCGATCAAGGCCGCCGCGAAGGATGCCATCGACCGCGGGGCCAATGGCTACACCGTCACGCAGGGTCTCGCCGAGTTCCGCACGCGAATCCAGGCCGACCTTGCTCCGCTCGGCCACTCCGACCGCGATGTGATTATCACCAGCGGCACCAGCGGCGGCTTGCTCCTCGCCATGCTCGCCGTCGTCAACCCCGGCGACGAAGTCATCGTGCCGGACCCCTACTTCGTCGCGTACCCGCACCTCGTCACGCTCGCCGGCGGCACCTCGGTTTTCGTGGATACCTACCCGGACTTCCAGATCGACCCCGCGAAGATCGAAGCCGCCATCACCCCGCGGACGAAAGTCATCCTGCTCTGCTCGCCCTCCAACCCGACCGGGGCGGCCGTGCCGGTCGCCGTGCAGAAGCGGCTGGCCGGGATCGCCGCGAAGCACAACCTGCTGCTCATCAGCGACGAGATTTACAAGGCGTTCCACTACGACACGCCGCCGCACAGCCCGGCCGAGTTCGACCCGAACGTGCTGGTGATCGAGGGCTTTGGCAAGACCTACGGCATGACCGGCTGGCGGCTCGGCTTCGCCCACGGCCCCAAGGCGATCATCGATGAGATGATGAAGCTGCAACAGTTCACATTCGTGTGTGCCCCGAGTATGGTGCAAGCGGCCGGCCTTGCGGCGATGGACTTCGACGTGACCGGCATCGTCGCCGACTACAAACGGAAGCGCGAACACTTGTGCAGCGGCCTGCGGGACCGCTTCGCGTTCGCGGTGCCGGGCGGAGCCTTCTATCTCTTCGCGAAGACGCCGTGGGGCACCGGCACCGAGTTCGTGACGGAAGCAGTGAAGAACGGCCTGCTCATCATCCCCGGCAATGTGTTCAGCCGCCAGGACACCCACTTCCGCATCAGCTACGCGGCGAAAGACGAAACCCTCGACCGCGGCATCGACGTGCTGAACCGCCTCGCCGCACGGAAGTGATTTCGACGGTCGTCGTTTATTCCGATCGTACTTTTCGAGTCAATAATAAAGCTGCGTGCGAAACCAGAACAGATTCGACGACCGGACCAACTTGTCGGAGCCGATCTGCACCGGCGACCCGAACTCCGCGTGCTGCCAGTCGAGGAAGATGCGAAGGTACTGGTTCAGATACCAGTTCGCCCCCAGATCGAGTACGGCGGCATCGCGGCTGTTGGTCCGCGGGTCGGCGAGGCCAGACGAGAACACGTTCGCCCCGGCCCGCAGGTACGAGAACCGGACATACGGCTCGATCGCCCCTGGGTTGTGTCGCGGGTCGTGGAGCCGGAACGGGCGAAGCGGTTTGACTTCCTTACGGGCCGTGATCTCTTCCCCGGTCAAGAAGTACGTGAACGCCACCGAGTACCCCTGGTACGGCACCTCGGTCGTGGGCCGGTTCGGCTGAGCGTAGGTGATGAACCCGCCGGTGTAGTTCGAAAGCATGGTCGCGCTGCGGTAAAACCAGGTTACGTCACCGGACCAGAACGCCGTCCGGCCGAACTCCCGGGCATCCGGGGTGAACCGGAGGAAAGCGGGGGACACGTTATTGATCGCCCCGGTTGTGGTTTCGTCGTTGGCCGTCCGCAGCGCGGTCGGTTCGAGCGGATCGTCCTCCCGGCCGAAGTTCACCGACCCGCCGACGTTCAGGTGCCGGAAGAGATCGGTGTCGGAATTCAGAAACGGCTTGGTGTTGACGAAGAAGAACGGGTTCTTGTAGTTGTTGAAGTCCTGAAACGATCGGTGAGGCCCGTTGAACAACCCGGCCGCGTACTCCACCCGCTCATCCAGAAGCCGGCCATACGCCATCGCCCCGATCTGCCGGTTCGGGGAGAGGTTGCCGACAAACACCGACCGTTCGGGGGCGACCAGGTCCCCTTCGGCGACCTTGTAGTATTCGTAGCTGTAGGGGGTTTTGGTCCGTCCGACCCGCACATTGAACCGCTTATCGAACTTGAAGTTGACATAGGCATCGAGCACATCGAACGAACCGTACCCGCGGTTCAAGACTGTATAAAAGTCGAACGCATCATCGACTTGGCCATTGAAATACAGCCGCTGGCGCGGGATGTCGAAGTTGTTGTGTAGGGCATCCGGGCCGCTGCCGGTGGCCGAGAAAAACCGGCCGTCGAACTGGCTGAGGTTATGGAACTCGACGCGGAATCGGTCATCTTTGCTGATGATCTGGACCCCTTGTTCGAGATCAACCCGCGTACCCTCCCCGGCCTTTTCTGGGCGGGTGGGCGGCGTGCTCTCCGGCCCTGACACGGAGATGGGCCGGTCAACGGCCGCAGGCGGCGCAACTGCGAGTTCGGGTGCCTTCGGAGCCGCGGCAGCCATCTCGCGTTGGACCAGGTCCAACTTGCGCTGAAGTTCGTGGTTCTGTTTTTCGAGTGCCCGGATGCGGTTTTCGAGCGTTGGCGCGACAGGTGGGGTTGGACTCTGCGCGCTCGCCGAACCGACAACTGCGATCAGCAAGAACAGGGTCGAAGCCACTCGCGTCCGATAACGCATAATACTTCCATTTCGCGTGGATCGGTCGTGCCGACAACAACGGCTCGGCGAATATGATCTCATCGATCACCTGTCAAGGCCGACCGTCCAGCCGACGACTGGCTGTAATCCGCCCGTCAGAGGATCGGGTTGCAGACCACTCGAACGCGGGAGGATAGCAGCCCGTACACATTCCTGGCCGCGTCGCGGCCCCACTTCGCCGGGCAAGAACCGCGCTGTGCGGTTAGCGGCGTGGAGCCTGATGCGCAGCAAGAGTTATCTGGGCGCGTACCTGCGGCGGCAGCGGTCGCGTCTGGGGGCGCCGAAGGCGATCACGGCGACAGCGCACAAGCTGGCGCGGATCTTCTACGCGGTGATGCGGTACGGGGTGGCCTACCAGAAGCAAAGCGAAGAGGAGTTCGTGATCGAGCATCGCAAGCGGATGGAGAAGAGCCTGCATCGCCGTGCGA
>JBBQCQ010000501.1:0-3809 GCA_038318835.1 Gemmatales bacterium
GTCATGTTACGCCCGCCTCGCCCGAAATGCACCGCCAGTTCGCCCGCGGGTATGATGGCGTCATGGCACGCGACCAGATTCTCGGCACGGCCGGGCACATCGACCACGGCAAGACCGCGCTCGTGAAAGCCCTCACCGGCATCGCCGGGGCACGGATCGTGTACATGATCCAGTACTCGGAGCAGTTCCCGGACAAGTCTGTGCTCGGCTTGCTGATCGGTTTCGTGTCGATCTGGGACGGCGGTATCGTCTTCTATGGCTCGATCTTCGGCGGGATGATCGGCTACTATTTCTACCGTCGATTCGTGGTGAAGCGGCTGGGCATCAACGGCTGGCAACTGGCCGACGCCGTCGCCCCGATGCTGGCCATCGGCATGGCCCTCGGCCGGATCGGCTGTTACCTGAACGGCTGCTGCTGGGGCCAGGTGGCGTGTGCCGAGTGTCAACCGATGCCGCTGCCGCCGGAACTCGGCCAGTTCCCGCTGATGCCGTCGCACGCCCGTAAGCAGGTGACGCTGCCGCCGTACAAGTCTCGTCTGCCGCAGATTCACGGCCTGCAAACCGGCACCGGCTTCTCGGTCGTTCCGCTGGCCGAGATGATGACCGACCCACGGAGCGTCGTGGCCGCCCTCGAACCGGGCACCGCCGCCGCACAGTCTGGCTTGCAACCCGGCGACAAGATCGTGGAAGTGAACGGCAGCCCGAACCTGTCCGTGCTGGAAATCTCCGGCCCGACGAAGCCGCTGGCCGACGCCCAGGAGCGGGCGAATATCGAGAACGTCATAGTCAAGGTGATCGACCTTTCGCGGGACGAAAAAGCCCTGCTCGTGGAAACGACCGACCCCACCGCGTTCGCGCTCGTGCAGGCAAAACTAACACCCCTGAAGGGGCAACTCACGATCCTCGCGCACGACAGCCTGTACGAGTTGGCCCGCACCGGGCCGCTCGGCCTGTCGAAGCTCGCGATTGTGGTCGAGCGCAAAGGCGATCGCGTGCCCATCACGTTCACGCCGCGAACGGTGACATTCTTCCCGACGCAGTTGTACGAGACGATCAGCATGGTGTTGCTCACGCTGGTGCTGCTGGCGTACCAGCCGTTCCGCCGGCACGATGGGCAGGTCATGGTGCTGCTCATGCTCGGCTACGCCGTCCACCGCTTCTTGAACGAGGCGATCCGCATCGAGCCGACGTACCGCTTCGGTCTGACGCTGTCGCAGTGGATCAGCATCGGTATCTTCGCGGCCGGCGTGCTGCTCGAAATTTACCTGCGGAGGACGCAGCCGAAACTGCCGCCGGGCCTCGTGCCGCTGGGTTACGGGGCGAAGCCGGTGGCGGAACCGGCGATGGCGTGAGGGGTCGCGTATAATTCCCTCGGGCAGAGATCGCTCACCGCTCACAACTCATCGCTCATGACTCTTCAAAGAGTTCTGAGCCTCAAGTTGCGAGCGGTGAGCTTTGGATGTGAGGGAAAATGAGTTCGCCAATCGAAATCGCGTTCGGGGTCGAGACGTGGCACCTGAACCTGCCGAAAGACAAACGGGTGCCCACCGTGCGGGCCAACCGTGCCGCCTCGACCGCATCGGCCGGCGACCAGGTGCGGGACGCGCTCGAGAAGCCGTTCGACTTTGAACCTCTCCGCCGGGCACTTACGCCGGACGATCGCGTCGTCGTGGTCGTGGACGAATCGCTACCGGCCCTCGCTGAGATCGTCACGGCCGTGCTGCAACACCTCGGCACCGCCGGCGTCACCCCTGAAGTCATCACGCTGTTGATGCCGCCGAAGTCGGTCGGCGGCAACTGGCTCGACAACCTGCCGGACGAGTTCGCCGACGTGCGGACCGAAGTTCACGACCCGGCCGACCCGAAGAAAATCGCGTACCTCGCTACCAGCACGGGCGGCCGGCGGCTCTACCTCAATCGCACGCTGGTGGAATCGGAATTCACCGTGGTCGTGTCCGGCCGGCGGTACGATGCGCAACACGGATACGCGGGCGGCGAATCGCTGCTATTCCCGACGCTGAGCGATACCGAAACTCGCACCGCCTTCCGCGGGGTTGCGGCGAAGGAGAGCCGCGGCGAGCCGGCGGAAGTCGCGTACTTGCTCGGCACGCCGTTCTTTGTGCAGATCATCGAGGACGGCGAACGGGTGCTGGACGTGGTCGCGGGGCTGCCGGGCAGCACGGCCGAGGGCATCCTTCGGCAGGACGAGTTCTGGGGCGTGCGGATCGACGAGCAGCCGGATACGATCGTCACCACGGTCGGCGGCGGGGCGACGTTCGCCGAACTGGCACTCGCGGTTCGTCACGCCTCGCGGGTGGTGTCGCCGGGCGGGAAAATCGCCGTGCTCGCGCCGCCGGTCGATCTCACCGGCGAAGGCCTCAACCTGCTGCGGCACTGCGAAGACCCGCGCGAGGCCATCAAGTTCGTCACGCAGGCCAAACCGGCCGACGCGAGGGCATGCCGTCACTGGGCGAACGCGGCATCGCGGGCCAAGCTCTACCTCGCGAATGTTCCCGACGGTACGGCTGAGGAACTGTTCGCCACCCGCATCGGCAACGAGCGGGAACTGCAACGCCTCCTCGAAACCTCCGACCGCGTGCTGATCCTCCCGAACGGGCACCGGTCCCGCGTCGAACTTACTTCCGAGTGATTCCCATGACGACGGACTACCACGCGGCCATCACGACGGCCGCACTCTTCGACACGTGCACCGCCGGCAAGATCGAAGTGAGCGGCCCCGACGGGCCGAAGTTCCTCACGAACCTGAGCACGAACGACCTGCGGGCCATGCCCCTCGGCGGCGGCTGCGAGACGTACTTCCTGGACCACAAGGCGAAGACGCTGTTCGTGGCCTGGGCGTATCACATCCTGAATGCCGGCAAGCACGCGATCTGGCTCGACACGACGCCGGGCCGCGGCGCGAAGTTGTTCGCGCACCTCGACCGCTACCTGATTTCCGAGGCCGTGGAACTGGCCGACGTGACGGAACAGTACGCGCAGTTCCACCTCGCCGGCCCGAGGGCGGCCGACGTGCTAACGTCCGCCCTCGGCGATCAACTGCCGGACCTGGCCGAGTTCCAACACATGGAGCGAGCCTTCGGCCGCGTGCCCTGTTCGATTCGTCGGCACGATCGACTCGGCGGGGCGGGCTGGGACCTCGTCTGCCCGAGGGCGGTGGCCGTCGGCGTCTCGCAAATGCTCGTCGCAGCCGGGGCCACCCTCGCGGGGCCGGACACGTTCGAGACGCTCCGCATCGAGGCCGGCACGCCGGTCTACGGTGTGGACATCGACGAGTCGCGGTTCGTCATGGAGATTGCCCGCGTGCCGCGCGCGGTGGACTACACGAAGGGCTGTTTCATCGGGCAAGAGCCGATCATTATGGCCCGCGACCGGGCCGGGTTCGTCAATCGGGCCTTCTCCATAGTGAAGGTGCAGGGCACCGACCCGCTGCCGGCCGGCACGAAGCTGCTCCGCGAGGGGCAGGACGTGGGCGTTGTCACGTCGTCGGTCGTGTCGCCGCGGTTCGGCGGGCCGATCGCGCTCGGCTACCTCCGCCGCGGCCACCAGGACACCGGCCTGCTCCTCGAAGCATCGGCACCGAACGGACCCGTTCCCGTGGAAGTGCTCGGCTTGCCCGCAAAAGCGTGACCCTTCGCGGCGTTTCGGCTACACTGGGGAACACCGCCTCCCCGTGCCGAGGAACCCTCCCCATGAAACTGATCGTCGCGCTGTTCGCTCTGTCTCTCTTCGCCTCCTCGCTGAGGGCCGACGAACCGGCCAAGAAGGAGGAATGGACGCAACTCTTCAAC
>JBBQCQ010000502.1:0-3806 GCA_038318835.1 Gemmatales bacterium
ACGACTGCGAGCCTGCGTCGAAAGATCGACAGCGCCGGAAATCTCCAATCCGTCGTCCGCACCATGAAGGCTCTGGCCGCTTCGAGCATCGACCAGTACGAGCGAGCGGTTTCTGCGTTGGCCGACTACTCTCGGGCCGTGGAGTTGGGATTGAGCGTCTGCTTGCGGGGCACCGAGGCGGCGCCTCTCGTAGGACCGACCCGACCGGACGCGGTCACAGTTGGCGCGGTCGTGTTCGGTTCCGATCAAGGACTGGTGGGCCAGTTCAACGATGTCATCGCGCAACATGCGGTGAAGGCCCTGGTCGCCCGGCCCGGACGATCTCAGGTCTGGGCGGTCGGCGAGCGAGTCCACTCGCGATTGAAGGACGCGGGCGTACCGCCAGTTGGCCTTTTCGACGTGCCGAGTAGCGTCCAAGCGATCACCCCCCTCGTCGGGCAAATTCTCCTGGCGAGCGAGAAGCACAACGGACAGAATACGGCCACCGAACTCCACCTCATTTACAACCGCCCGACGGCCGGAGCGGGTTACGAACCCGCCAGTCAGCGATTGCTGCCGCTGGACGAGTCGTGGCGGCGCACCCTGGCCGAGCGCCCCTGGCCGACCGGGAACCTGCCCCAAGTCGTGGGCGGTGGCTCCGCGACCCTGCGGGCGTTGATCCGCGAATACCTCTTCGTCTCGCTCTTCCGGGCGTGCGCCGATTCCCTGGCGAGCGAAAACGCGAGCCGTCTGGCGGCGATGCAACGTGCCGATAAGAACATCGACGAACGGCTCGGCACCCTCACCCGCGACTTCCACCGCCTGCGTCAGAGCAGCATCGACGAAGAACTATTCGATGTCATCTCTGGCTTTGAAGCACTGGTCGGACAGGAGAGCTAAGATGAACTTTGTACAACGGTTTCGAGTCGCACCGGGCACGCACCTCAAACTCAAGGACATCGATCCCGGACTCAAAGACGATCTCGGAAGCCGCAACGATGCGGAGAAGCAGACCGAAGAACTCCGACAGAAGCTGCGTGAACAACAAGAGTTGCTCTACTCCGATGGGAGGTTCTCTCTCCTGATCTGCCTCCAGGGGATGGATACCGGAGGCAAGGACGGAACGATCAACCACGTCATGAGTTCCATGAACCCGCAAGGGTGCCGGGTGGTGGGCTTCAAGCAACCCTCGGTTGAAGAGGCCGCCCACGACTTCCTCTGGCGCATTCACCGGGCGGTACCGGCGAGGGGCGAGGTAGTGATCTTCAACCGCTCCCACTACGAGGACGTGCTCGTCGTTCGAGTCCACAACCTGGTGCCCGAACCGGTCTGGTCCGGTCGTTATGCCCAGATCAATGCGTTCGAAAAGGGACTCATCGAGTCTGGCACCCACATCCTGAAGTTCTATCTGCACATCTCCAAGGAGGAGCAGTTGAGCCGCTTCAAAGACCGGCTCGACGACCCGGCGAAGCAGTGGAAGATCAGCGAGGCCGACTACTCGGAGCGGAAGCACTGGGACGAGTACACGGCCGCTTACGAAGAGGCCCTATCACGGTGCAGCACCGAGGCCGCCCCCTGGTTCGTGATTCCGGCGAACCACAAGTGGTTTCGAAACCTCGTCGTCGCCCGCATTGTGGTCGACTACCTCGACACTCTCGGGATGCGTTTCCCTCCGCCGACGGTGGATCTCGACCAAATTCGGAAAAAATACCTCGCGGCAGAGAAGGTGTAAGTACACGGCCGGAGTGACTTGTCACGGCCGTGTGCTGAGCGTGCGAACCGACAGCGGATGTGGTTCCGGTCGAGATCGTGTTGGGCGTCGAGTCGAAAGGATGATCGGCTTGAGGAACGTATCGAGCGAATCATTCTTTCGCCCCCATGACCTCGGCCCGTTTCGCAGGTCAGCCCTTCTGGTACTCCTTCGCGTAGTCGCCCGCGACGATGCGGTCGAACACCTCGCCCGGCTTCACCTCGCGGTCGTCGGTCATCACGAGATCGTATAACGCGGGCGGCAGCACGCGCAGAACTGTCATCAAACCTTTCACGCCCTTCATCCAGCCCTTCCTCATGCCCCGCACCTCCCGCCGCATCATGACCCGCTTCATCATCTCCGGCGACATGTTCATGTTCTGCATCATCTGCGGATAGCCGGGCGTGCCGAAGCCGGGGTCGGTCGTCAGGTCCGGGCGGACGCGGGGACGGGTGGCCAGTTGACTCTGGTAGTCGGCCACGTCCGAGTCGTCGCGGATGCGGGGGCCGACTTGTTTGACCATGTGGTTCATCATGTGGTGGACCATGTGGCAGTGGAAAATCCAGTCGCCGGGGTTGTTCGCCACGAACTCGAAGTCGGTCGCCTGGGCCACCCCGACGAGGGCGTTGTTCCGCGGCACCCACGCCGACGCCGGGATGCGGGCACCCTCGTGCCCGGTGATCCAGAACGTGTGCCCGTGCAGGTGGATCGGGTGGTGCTGCATCGGGCTGAAGTCGATGAGCCGCACCCGCACCCGCTCGCCGTGCTTCACCACGAGTGGCGTCGTGAACGGCCCGCTGCGGCCGTTGATGGTGTGCCAGTTCCAGTCCATCGCCATGCTGTCCGGGATCGACTGGTTCGGGGCGATGTGGAAGTTCTGAAAGATCAGGAGGAAGTCCCGGTCCACCGGCGGGTCGAACGCCACCTTAGGGTGGATGATGAAGCCTCCAATCATGCCGAACGCCTCCTGCATCGCCATGTGCGAGTGGTAGAAGAACGTGCCGGCCTGGTGCAGATCGAACTCGTACACGAAGCTCTTGCCCGGCATGATCGGGTCTTGCGTGAGGTGCGGCACGCCGTCGTACTGCACGGGCAACTCCAACCCGTGCCAGTGAACGCTGGTCGGTTCCGGCAGGTCGTTGTGGACGACGAACCGCACCCGGTCGCCCTGGGTGGCCTCGACCAGCGGGCCGGGCATCGTGCCGTTGTACCCCCACGCGGTCATCGGGTAGCCGGGCAGGAACTCCCGCTTCACGGAGGTGCAGCGAAGCTCGAACTCCTTCACACCGCCGACCATCTTGAACGGCAATTTCGGCAGGTCGGGCATTTCGACCGGCACGGGTGCCAGGCCCACGGCCCGCAAGCCGGGGACGAGTTTACCGAGGTAGTGGTCGGCGTCCGGTGGGCCGCCGAACGTCGGCTTCCACCGAGAGTACGCCCCGAACCCGTCGGCGGGTTGATCCGTCGCGTCCTTCCCCCCGGCCGGTGGACCGCCCGCGGTCACGCCCGCCCCCGCGGCCACCGCCGCCCCGCCCAGGATCAGGAACTCACGCCGCGTGTTGCTCGGTTGCATACCGGTGTCCGCCTAACGAATGAAAAAGGGCGGGGCGGACAGCCGGCCCCGAACATTTTACCCGCCGGCCCGCCGTCACCGCGGCTGCGGGGTGGCGTCGATGTGGCCGGGCGGCGTCGGGTTCGGCGGGGCATCCAGTCCGCCGGTCAGCAGGAACCCCTCGATGAGCGTCTGCGACTCCCGCCATGCGACGAGGTTCTGAACGTACTCGGCCTGCCGCGTGTACAACTCGTTCTGGGCATCGAGTACCATCGGCCACGTCTCCCGTCGTTGCTTGTAGGCGTCGAGCCGGGCCTGGTACGCCTTCTCCGCTTCTGGCAGCACCTCGGCCCGATACGCCTCGACGTGCTGGAGGGCCGTTTGATACTGCTTGAAGTGCATGGCCAGATCGCGTCCGAGCCGCAGTTCGACCCGCCGCAGTTCCGCCTGCTGCCGCATGAGGTCGGCCTGGGCCTGGCGAATGGTCCCCTGATTCCGGTCCCACACCGGCAGGGCGACGGACAC
>JBBQCQ010000503.1:0-3804 GCA_038318835.1 Gemmatales bacterium
CCTTCACACTCGGCGGGGCGAACAGCGCCTGGCCCAGCCGCTCCAGTTCTTCGGCCAACGGCTGCGGCCCGGCCGTCCCTTCCAGCCCGCGGACGATGCCGACGGCGAACTCGACCGGCGACTTCACCTTCGCCCGGTACACGCCCGGCGAGAAGAAATGGTTCGAGCGCAGCATCGTGGCCACGAGCTTGCCCGTGTCGAAGTCGCTCGCCCGGTACTGATCGACGAGCGGTTCCAAGAACTCGGCCTTCGGCGTCTCGCCGTCGCTGAACAGGAAGTGGTACAGTTTCATGACGACGAACCGCGGACAGGCCGGGTGTGCGAGGCACAGATCGACCACTTCCTTCGCGGCGAACTCGCCCGTCTTGCCGAACACGGTTTTCTTGCCGGCGTCGTGTTCCTTCACGGTGAACGCGGCCTTCCCCTGCGTGACCGCGTACCCGGTAAACGCCTTCGCCGCCTCGCGGATATCCCCCTCGGAGTAGTGGCCGATGCCGAGCGAGAAAAGCTCCATCAGTTCGCGGGCGTAGTTCTCGTTCGGCTTTCCCTTCTTGCTGTCCTTCGTGTCCAGCCAGATCATCATGGCGGGGTCGAGCGTCATGCCGTGCAACAGCGTGCGAAAGCTACCGAGAGCGTACTCGTGAACGAGCCGATACTGGGCGAGCATGTACCGGGCGTTCTGCACCTTCACGATGCTGGTGGCGAAGTGGTTGTGCCAGAACAGGCTCAGCTTCTCACGGAGCGGGTGCGGCGTGCGGAGCATCCGGTACAGCCACCAGGCCGCCAGTTGCACGGCCGCTGTGCCGGCGGGCAGGCTGCGTTCGCTGGCCATGAAGTCCGACGATCGCTCGAAGTCGGCATCGGCCGGTCCGCCGGTCAGGACGCGGTCGAGCGTCTTGGCGGGGCCGTCCGTCATGCCGGTCTCGAGTTCGGCGAGCGTCGCCCCGAACCCGGCCCGCCGGTACAGGTGGCCGACCTTCTTCGCGTCCCACGGGTTGTCCGCGGTCGGCGTGTAGGGCTGCCAGGCCTTGAGGATGTCGTTAGCCATGAGAGGGTTTCCCGCGTGCGTTATTTGCCGTAGGTCCAGGCCACCTTGAATTCGTACATATCGGCCGCGTGGTCGATGCTGATGTCCACGTGGCCGAGCGTCTTCAGCCACACGGCGAACTTGCGCGTTTGTTCCTTCGCCTCGGCCAGCCGGATGCCTTGCGTCAGGATTGCCTGCGTCACAGTTGCTTCGGGCGACGACTCGACGAGATGGCCCGCCCCCTCGGCGAAGCCCCTGGCCCTCCACACGACCGGCGAACCGGCCACCTTCGTCTCTTTCTTCAGTTCCGGGATCAGCAGTTTCACGATGCCCGGCGTACTGCCGACGATGATCGCGTCGCCAACAATGGCGAAGCTCGGGGCAGCGTTGAACCGCAGTTTCTCCGCATCGTCGAACTTCGGCTCGGTCTTCTCCGAGAAGCGGTAGGTGACGATGTCCACGCCGTCGTGTGTCTCCTCGCTCATCTTCCAGCCGGTCTGGATGCTCGCGATCACGCCGCCAGCCCGCAACAGCGAATCCATCGACTCGCCATACTGTTCGCTCCGCATCGACCCGACATACGCGACCGGCGGAATCACCTGGCTCGGCTCGACGGCGTACAACTTCTCGCCGGTGTTGGCCGCGACAATTCGATGGTACGGGCCGGAGCCTTCGAGGAGCTTGCCGAAGGTCGTGTTCGGCAGCACCTTGTTCAGGTCGTTCACGCCCTTTTCCAGGTCCTTCAGGTTCTCCGGGTTGAACATCCGCTTCCGCTCGGCCCACAGGAAACCGAGGTCGAGGTAGAAGCTCTGGCTGTAGAGAACGCCCGCCGGTTGGAGCAGCGGCCGCGACCCCGGCTCGCCCTTCATGGGGGCGTGCAGGGCCATGTCCGGGTCGAGATCGACCCGCTTGGCCGGCAACCGAACACTAACCGCGTACCCGGCCGGCGACTGATCGACCACGAACGCGATCAACTCGGCCCGCCGCGCGGCGTCGATCGTGCTGCCGAACAACACCGTCTGGATGATGTCCTTTTTCACCGTCGTGAAGTAGTCTTTCGACGATTGCGACTGCTTGATCGTCGCCAGGTCGAGCCAGCCCCAGGCGGCGGGCGATGGGCCGGCGAGTTTGCGGGCGGCGACGAGCGAGGGATGATCGGCCACGGTCTCGCTGGTCTTTCCTGTGGCCAGTCTCAGCCCTTCCTTCATCGCGATATCTTTATTCGTGATGAAAATGGTCGTGCCCCGCACGGCGGTGAAGAAGTCTTTGCCGACCCGCGTGACCGGAGTGCCCTCGAAATCCCCCTGCTTCACCTCTTGTTTCGATTCCGCCCGCGCGTTCTCTTCGCGAATGCCATCAAGGAAGAGTGTGTGGGCCTTCGCAACAACCGCCGCATCGGTGCCTTCGATGACGAGCAGGCCGGGTTGCGGTTCTGGCGCGAGGGCCACGCCGAGGGCGATGCCACGGCCGGCGACCTTGTCGAGGAGCACCGGCCACGGGCTGCCGAGTTCGGCTTCGAGATACTTCACGACCTGGAAGAACCGGCGGACCTGCGTGGAGTCGAGGTACTCCTTCACCTGCGGAAAGTCTTGCAAGCCCTGATAGGAGTCGAACTTCGTCAGCCCTTCGACGAACTGCCGCGGGTTCTCGATCTTGAACACGAACCCGCACGACCGGGGCAATCGGCGGACGGGGTCGAGGGGTTCCTGCGCCGCAACGGGCAGGGCGACGAAAAGCAATCCGAAGACTGCAACGATCCGCGACATGGGAGAGACCTCGGGCGGTTGGTGCCAGAGTTACTTCGGTCCTCTCATCTGGGTTTCAGCTTTTTTGAACTGGTCGGCCGCATACTCCAACTGCCGCGCGAGGCCGTGGAGCAGTTTTACTTCCTGTTGCGTCGGCTTCGCTCGCCCGATCAGGTGCCGGAAGGCGTGCATGAGGGCTTCGCCGTTTTGCCCGAAGACGAACCGCACATCGGTGAAGGCGTCGTGCAGGTGCGTCATCGCGCGGTCGAAGTCTGCGAACGCGGCCGGCGGGCGACCCGTGTCTTCCGTGGGTCGATACGCCTGGTGCAATTCGTACAGTGTGACGCCGACCGCGAGGGCGAGGTTCAGCGAAGTGAACTCCGCGGCCGTGGGGATGAACAACAAGCCGTGGCAGCGGGCGAGTTCGTCGTTTGCCAGGCCGTGCGGTTCGGGGCCGAAGACGAGGGCACACCGAGAACCGGCGAGCGTCTCGGCGAACTTCGGCAGCAGCTCCCGCGGCGTGCCGACGAGTGTGCGGCGGAGCGTGCCGGCCGTCTCGCCGGACGAGCCGAGGACGTACCCGCAGTCGGCCACGGCCGCGTCGAAGCTCGGCACCACGCGGGCCGCATCGAGGATGTCGCCGCCGTTGGTCGCCAACATGCGGGCCTGATGCGATTTCACATCCGCGATCGGATCGACGAGAACGAGATCGGTCAGCCCGAAGTTCTTCATCGCGCGGGCCACCGACCCAATGTTCCCGGCATAGTGCGTGCGAACGAGAACAACGCGGCAGTTCGTGAGCATGACACCAATCTTATCGGCCGCGGCCCGACTCAAGTCGCGGAACCCGCGGCGTCGTTACCATACACGAGTGTGACCTGCTCGCGATCGGGAATGTATGAGGACCGTCATGGCCGATCACTCGACGCCCGCCAACCACGTGAGCCTGCGGGATCGCGCCAAGGGGGTGGTCGGCCATGCGATTCGGCCGGTGGTTCACAGCGACGAATTCGTTCGGGCGGTGCGGGGCGT
>JBBQCQ010000504.1:0-3800 GCA_038318835.1 Gemmatales bacterium
CGTAGTGGACGCGCGTCAGGCACTGCACTTCAAGACGCTATTCGCGAACGCCCGCCGGTGGGGCTACGGTCGCGTCGACTTCCAGCACGTCGGCTTCGGCTCGATCCTCGGCCGCGACAAGAAGCCGTACCGCACCCGCGACGGTGGCACGATCGAACTGGCCGCCCTGCTCGATGAAGCCGCGAAACTCGGCCTGCAAAAGTACGAGGACAGTTTCGCCGCACGAACCGCGAGTGGACACGAAGTGCTGGAGTTGTCGGGGGAGGTGAAGCAAGAGATTGCCGAGGCGGTCGGCTACGGTGCGGTGAAGTACGCCGACCTGAGCGGCAACCGCACGAGTGATTACGTCTTCGATTACGACAAGATGCTCGCACTCGACGGCAACACTGCGACCTACATGCAGTACGCCTACGCCCGCTGTCGCAGCATCTTCCGCCGCGGCGATATCGACGAAGCGGCGTTCCGAGCGAACCTGCCGGCGGTCGTCATCACGACGCCGCAGGAACGGGCGCTGGTCGTCCAACTTCTGAAACTGCCCGAGGCGGTCGAGTCGGCGGCGACGGAGTATCTCCCGCACCACCTGACGGCGTACTTGTGGGACCTGGCGAAGACGTACAGCACGTTCTTCGAGGCCTGCCCGGTGTTGAAGGCGGAGACGCCGGAACTGCGCGACAGCCGGCTCGTGTTGGTGGACCTCGTCGCGCGGGTCATTCGCCAAGTTCTTAACCTGTTGGGCATTCGCACCGTGGAGCGGATGTAGAGGCTATCATGTTCGTGGATCGTGTTGAGTTATTCGTGCGGGGCGGCGACGGCGGGCGGGGCATGGTATCCTTCCGACGGGAAAAGTACGTGCCCCGCGGCGGGCCGGACGGCGGCGACGGCGGCGATGGCGGGTCGGTCATCGTGCGGGCGGTCGCGAACGCCGACAACCTCGCGCCGCTAACGACCAAGAAACATTGGAAGGCCAAGCCCGGCGAACCCGGTGGCACCTCATTATGCGCCGGCCGGGACGCGCACGATCTGATTATTCCTGTGCCGCCCGGCACCATCATCCGCGATCGCGAGCGGGGCAACATTCTTAAAGACCTGGTCGAGGTCGGCGACGAGGTCACGGTCGGCAAGGGCGGCAAGGGCGGACGCGGGAACAAGTATTACGCCACCGCGACCAACCGCACGCCGCGACAGTTCGGGCCGGGCGACGACGGCGAGGAACGCTGGATTACGCTCGAACTGAAGGTGATCGCCGACGCTGGGTTGATCGGCTTCCCGAACGCGGGGAAGTCCACCCTGCTCTCTCGGCTGAGCCGGGCGACGCCGGAAATCGCCGATTATCCGTTCACGACGAAGACGCCGAATCTCGGCATCGTCAACGTCGGCGGCGACTTCGGCTTCGTCCTCGCCGACCTGCCGGGACTGATCGAAGGAGCCGCCCAGGGCATCGGCCTCGGCCACGAGTTCCTCCGCCACGTCGAACGCACGCGGGTGCTGGTTCACCTCGTCGAACCATTGCCCACCGACGGCAGCGACCCGGTCAAGAATTACCAGACGATCCGCAAGGAACTCAGCCTGTACAGCATGCCGCTGGCCGAGAAGCCGGAGGTCGTCTGCGTGAGCAAGGCCGAACTCACCGGCTCCGAGGACGTGAGAGATCGACTGGCGAAAGAACTGAATCTAGACGTGCTGCTGATGTCGTCCGTGACGGGTCAGGGGTTGGCGCAAGTCGTCGGCCGCGTGGCCCAGATGATCGCCGACCTGAAGCGCGAGGAAGCGGAAGAAGCGGCCCGCCGCAAGCCGATCGAGTTCTCGATGGAGAAGGCCATCCGCACCGGCGACGAGGTCCTGCCGTGACGCCCGACATCGTCGTGGACATCGGCAACACCCGCATCAAATGGGGCTGGTGCCAGAACGGCCGCGTCGATCGCATCTCCTCGCTCGGTGACGATCCCGCGCAATGGGACCGCGAGATTGGCGACCACAGACCGGCAACATGGGCCATCGCGAGTGTTCACCCGGCGCGACAAGATCGCGTGCTCCAGTGGATCGCGGCCCGCGGTGAGACTGCCGGCGTGCTCTCGGACTACCGGCAAATCCCGATCCTGAACAGTGTGCATCAACCCGGTTCGGTGGGCCTCGATCGCCTGTGTGCGTGCCTTGCCGCCCGCGACCTGTACGGCCCTGAGCCGCTGCTCGTCGTGCAGGTCGGCACGGCCGTCGTCATCAATTACGTCTCGAAATCGGGCGAGTTCCTCGGCGGTTCGATTCTCCCCGGCTTTCAGTTGATGGCCAAGTCGTTGGCGATGGGCACGGCCGCTCTCCCGGAGGTTTCCTTCGAGGAACCGATGACCGGCTACCCCGGCCAGAACACGACGGAGGCCATCCGCAACGGCATCTGCCTCGCCATGACCGGGGCGGTGAATAACTCCCGCGAGATGTACCAGCACGTCTTCGCGACGCCGAAACTGAAGACGATCCTGACAGGCGGCGACGCCTCCCTGCTGGCCGACTACCTCATGCCGCCCCTCGAACTCGCGCCGCTCCTTACGCTCGAAGGCATTCGTCTCGCCGCGGAATCGCTCTCGTGACCACCCATCGGCTACTCACACCGCCCGGCACCGGAGCCATCGCCACCCTCGAAGTGGCCGGCCCACTCGCGTGGGAAATCGTTCGCTCGCTGTTCCACCCCGCGTCGGGTCATCCGCTGCCGTCGGAACCCGCCCTGCACCGCGTCTGGTTCGGCCGACTCGGCGACGCGGCCGGCGACGAAGTCGTGATCGCGGTTCGTCACCTCGAACCCGTCGTTCTCGAAATCCATTCGCACGGCGGCCGGCGGGTCGTGCAGTGGGTGATGAACCACTTCTCGCAGCACGGCGTTCTGCCGCAACCTCGGGCGGACGAGTCACCGTGGTCGCTGGTCGAACAAGCCCCCACCCTTCGCACGGCCGGAATTCTGCTCGATCAGTGCCGCGGTGCATTCGCGGACGCTGTTCGCGATTCGACGAAGCTCGCCCGACTGGCGGCACTCGCCCCGATCGGCCGTCACTTGATCGCGCCTTGGAAGGTCGTGATCGCGGGTGCGCCGAACGTCGGCAAGAGTTCGCTCGTCAACGCGATTGCCGGCTATCAGCGAAGCGTCACGTCGCCGGTTGCCGGCACGACGCGGGACGTGGTCACGACCATCGCCGCCCTCAATGGCTGGCCCGTGGAGCTCGCCGACACAGCCGGATTGCGGGCCGCGACGGAAAGCCTGGAAGCGAGCGGCATCGACCTGGCCCGCCGGCTCCTTCGCGAAGCCGATCTGACCATCTGGCTGCTTGACGGAACCGACACCCACCCAGTGTGGCCCAACGAAACCGACGGCGACCCCGCTCGTCGGATAGTCGTCGTGAACAAGGCCGATCAACCCGCTGCAACGGAAGGACTTGCCGGCGTGCCGCGAATCTCAGCCGCAACCGGCGAAGGGATCGACACACTGATCGCGGCCATCGTCGCCCGCCTTGTGCCGACGCCGCCCGAACCGGGCGAAGCGGTACCCTTCATGCCGGCCCTTGCCGACCTCGTGGAAGCGGCCCATGCGGACCCCGCGACCGGGCTGCCTCTGCTCGCGCGGGCCGTGGCGTCGTAAGACAATCGGAAACTCTCCTTCGAGGTGTGTGCGATGCGGTTCGGCAAAGTGCGACGCGCCAGCGGCGCGGTCACAGTCGTGATGATCGAAGGCGACACGGCCTTCCCCCTCAGCGTTTCGCGGCACCCGACGGTGCGGTGTCTGGCGGACCTATTGGCCCTGCCCAACCCCGGCGAGT
>JBBQCQ010000505.1:0-3797 GCA_038318835.1 Gemmatales bacterium
GGGGCGAGCGTTTGCTCGGCCAGTTCCCGCCGCGGCGAAAAGAGCGTCGGCGAGGGCAGGGAGGCCGTCAGCGGCTGTTCCGCCACCGTCAGGCGTGGTACGAGGTTTTCCTTCAGCAGTCGGTTCTTGATCGTCGCCCGAATCAGCGAGAAGAGAAGCGAGTTCTCACGGAACCGCACTTCGGCCTTCGTCGGGTGTGCGTTCACGTCCACTTGATCTGGCGGCACGGTGAGAAACAGGAATGCGACCGGGTGGCGACCGGCCATGATGAGATTGCGGTAGCCTTCCGCAATCGCGTAGGAGAGGCTGCGGTCGCGGAACCAGCGGCCGTTCACGAACAGGTATTGCAGCTTCGCGTTGCCGCGGTCGATGGCCGGGTCGCCGATCCAACCCTGGAGGCGAAGGCCGTTGTCGTCGGCCGGGCCGGAATCGACGTGGTAGAGGCCGTCGCGGACGTTGCCGCCGAAGAACAGCGCGACGCGGTCGGTGAAGCTGGCACTCGCGGGGATGTCGTAGACGAGCTTGTTGTTGTGCCGCAGGACGATGTGGAGGCCGGGGTGCGAGAGGGCCAGCCACTCGACGATGTCCGTCGTGCGGCCGATCTCGGTGGCGGCACTTTTGAGGAACTTCTTCCGGGCCGGCACGCTGTAGAACAGGTGGCGGACCTCGATCCGCGTGCCCGGCGAACCGCCCCACGGCCGCACGTCGCCGACGATGCCGCCGTCGCACTTGATCTCTGCGCCGGCCGGTTCGTCGGCCTGCCGCGATTGCAGCGTGACCTTCGCCACGCCGCCGATGGACGCGAGGGCTTCGCCGCGAAAGCCCTTCGTGGAGATGCGGAACAGGTCGTCGGCCGTGCGAAGTTTGCTCGTGGCATGGGCCGCGAAGGCGAGCGGCAGATCGGCCGCATGGATGCCGAGGCCGTTGTCCACGACGCGGATCAGTTCCGTGCCGCCCTGTTCCAGGTCGATGTCGATCCGCGTCGCCCCGGCGTCGATGCTGTTCTCGACGAGTTCCTTGACGACGCTCGCCGGTCGCTCGATGACTTCGCCGGCCGCGATCTTCGTGACAACGTCTGGTGGCAATAACTGTATGCGAGTCATCTGCGATCCTAGCGAGCCGAGGGGCATAGTAATAGGCACACTCCGTGTGCCGTCCGCTCGGCGTCGCAGCGACGGTATGCAGGTCTCCGCGGCCGGCAGGAGACGGCACACGGAGTGTGCCTACTACTATGGCTCCTCATTCTTCCATTTCCGCAAGTTGCGGTACAAGGTCCGTTCGCCGATCTGGAGGAGTTTCGCGGTCTCCTCGCGGTTGTTCTTCGTCAGTTCGAGCGCCTTTTCGGTGTAGTATCGCTCGACCTCGTGCAGCGGCCGGCCGATGAGGCCGTCGTTCGCCCCGGCGGTCGAAGCGGGTGGCGGACCACCGGGGGCGTGGCTGAACTCGTCCGGCAAGTCGTCCACACCGAGGATGTCGTCGGAATCGAGCAGCAACATGCTCTCCAGCGAGTTTCGCATTTCGCGGACATTGCCCGGCCACGGGAAGGCCGCGAATGCCCGCCGCACGCCCTCGGCTACCTTCGGCACGGCCTTGTGGTGACGGGCACACAGCTCCTTCAGGAAGTGGTCGAACAGCAACGGCAAGTCGTCTCGTCGCTCGCGCAGGGCAGGCAGGCGAACCACCGCCACCTTCAAGCGATGCAGCAGATCGAGGCGGAACTTGCCCTCCTTCACCATCGCGTCCAGGTCCTTGTTCGTCGCCGCGATCAGTCGCACGTCCACCTTGATCGGGCTGTTCGCGCCGATGCGTGTGACCTCGCCGTTCTCCAGCGTGCGGAGGAGCTTCGCTTGAAGGTTCACCGGCATGTCGCCGATCTCGTCGAGGAACAACGTACCGCCGTTGGCGTACTCGAAGCGGCCCTTGCGTTCGCCGCGGGCGTCAGTGAACGCGCCGGGGATGTGGCCGAACATCTCGTCGTCGAGCAGGTTCTCGTTCAGGGCGGCACAGTTCATCGCCACGAACGGCTTGTTCTTTCGCGGGCTGTTCGTGTGTAGTGCCTTCGCGACAAGTTCCTTGCCGGTGCCGTTCTCGCCGAGAATCAGGACGGTCGCCGGGGAGGGGGCGAACGCCTTGAGCTTCCGCAGCACGTCTTGCATCGCTCGGCTGTTGCCAACGACGCCCTCGAAGCCGAACTTCTCGTCGAGCTGCCGACGAAGTTCGCGGTTGGCGACGGCCATCCGCACCCGCTCGGCCGACTTCTCGACGATGGCGCGAATCTCGTCGAGGATGATCTTGTCCTTGATGAGATAATGTTCGGCCCCGGCCTTCATCGCATCCACGGCCGTCTTCACGTCCCCCTGGCCAGTGATGACATACACCTGCGCGTCGGGCATCGTCTCGCGGACGAGTTTGACGATGGTCAGGCCGTCCACGTCGGCCATCTTCAGGTCGGTCAGGACGACCTCGTACTCGCCCTCCTCGATCTTCTGCCGCCCGGCCGTGCCGCTGTTGGCCACGGTGACGACGTTGTTCCCCTTCTTGGCAAGGGCCTCCGCGATGGTCTGGGCGAAGTTCTTGTCGTCGTCGATGACGAGAACGCGAATCGGGTCGGTCGACATGAGTGGTTACCCACGGGCGTCATGGCTCGGATTCTAGTTTAGCAAGCGGCGGCGTTCGCGGAACGTACCGCCAGGCTAGGGCGGCCAGCAAAAACCCGCCGCCGAAGAGCGTCCACCCCGTCGGCGTCTCGCGGTCGGGGGCGATTAGATACGCCCACACCGGGTTCAGGACGGGTTCCAACAGCGTGATGATGCTGGCCTCGTTCGGGTCCACGGTTTTCAGACTGCGGGCGAAGAGCACATACGGCACCGCGAGTTGCACACACCCGAAGAACGCCAGGAAAGCGAGTTGTTTGCCCGACGGCACCGTGACCCAGGCCAGGAACCCCGCGAGGCCGAGCTGATACGTGAAGAACAACGCGATCATGGTAGCCGTGCCGAGGAAGTTGAGCAGCGTCAGCCATGCCGGCGATTCGTTTCGGAGAGCACGGAGAATCAGGACCACACCGGCGTAGGTGATGCCGCTACCGAGGCCCATCAGCAGGAGTACGATCTGCCCGGCGGCCTCGCCAGTGTCGTCGCTGCGGGGCCAGTTGCCGCCCACGATGGCGGCCGCACCGAGCAGGCCGATGAGCACGGCCGCCAGCGAACGCCGGTCGGCCCGTTCGCCCAGGAGCCAGATGCCGAGGAAGTAGACCCAGACGGAGGAGGTGTTTTGCAGCAGGATGGCGTTCGCGGCCGAGCCGCTGCCCAGGGCCGTCAGATACAGGGCACTCATCACCGCGAACGTGACCACCAACAACCCCATGGCCGGCCGCACGCGGCAGTCCCGTCGGCGGATCAACGGCACCAAGCACAACCCGGCGAAGAGCGAGCGGTAGAAGGCAATCTGAATCGGCGACAGGTGCGGTTCGTCCAACCCCAGGGCGGTCGGCTGTTGGAGCAGTCGCATGAACAGGCTGCCGGTGCTCCACAGGACGGCCGCGACGATCAGCCCCAGGCGGGCCGACGGCCGCGGGGCGAACCTCAGAGGCATTGTTGGCGGCGGCTTTGCAAGGTGCGGAGCAGCGGCTTCGCCCGGCCGTCGGCCGCGACCAGGCCGCAGTCGTCGTCGGCCGTGTCCTTCCAGGTGGCCCAGGTGAACGACCGGATGTGAGCGTAACTCAGGCACAACCGCGACACCCAGTCCGCCCACTCGGTCTGGGCGGCTTCGGTATCGGCCGACCGCCAGCATTTCGA
>JBBQCQ010000506.1:0-3797 GCA_038318835.1 Gemmatales bacterium
AGTTACACGTGAAGGGCTTCACGAAGTTGCACCCGGACGTGCCCGAGAATCTCCGCGGGACTTACGCCGGCCTCGGCAGCGAAGCGGCCATCCGCTACCTGAAGGATTTGAACGTCACGGCCGTCGAACTCCTGCCGGTCCACCACTACTTGAACGACCGCCACCTGACCGAAAAGAACCTGTCGAACTACTGGGGGTACAACTCGCTCAGCTACTTCGCCCCGCAGGCGACCTACGACGCGCCGAACAACAACCTCGGGGCCGTCCATGCGTTCAAGATGATGGTCCGTTCGCTCCACAAGGCCGGCATCGAAGTCATCCTCGACGTGGTGTACAACCACACGGCCGAGGGCAGCAATATGGGGCCAACGCTCTCGTGGCGAGGCGTAGACAACCTCAGCTACTACCGGTGCTCGCCGGACGACCCGCGGTACTACATGGACTTCACCGGGTGCGGCAACACCCTGAACATGCAGCACCCCAAGGTGCTGCAACTCATCATGGACAGTCTGCGATACTGGGTAACGGAGATGCACGTCGATGGCTTCCGGTTCGACCTGGCCAGCACGCTGGCCCGCGAACTGTTCGAGGTGAACAAACTCGGCGCGTTCTTCGACATCATCCATCAGGACCCGATCCTGAACGGTGTGAAACTCATCGCCGAGCCGGGGGATGTTGGCCCCGGCGGGTATCAGGTGGGGAACTTCCCGCCGGGGTGGACCGAGTGGAACGGCATGTACCGCGACGACGTGCGGCGGTTCTGGAAGGGCGACGGCGGCCTCGCCAGCACCATGGCCACACGGTTGTGCGGCAGCCCCGACCTCTACGAGTGGAGCGGCCGCAAGCCCTACGCGAGCGTGAACTTCATCACCTGTCACGATGGGTTCACTCTTAAAGACCTGGTCTGCTACAACGGCAAACACAACGACGCGAACGGCGAAGACAACCGCGACGGGGCCGACAACAACGACTCCTGGAACTGCGGAGCCGAGGGGCCGACCGACGACGCGAACATCATTGCCCTCCGCGCACGGCAGAAGCGGAACTTCATGGCCACCCTCGTGTTGTCGCAGGGGGTGCCGATGCTCCTCGCCGGCGACGAGTTCGGCCACACGAAACACGGCAACAACAATACATACTGTCAAGACAACGAACTGAGCTGGCTGAACTGGGACCTAGCAGAGGACCAACAGCGGTTCCTGGCCTTCGTGCGAAAGGTGACGCAACTACGCCGCGAGCAGGCCGTGTTGCAGCGGCGCTCGTTCTTCTCCGGCCGGTCGATTCGTGGCGATGGCGTGACCGATGTGTCGTGGTTCAGCCCGACGGGCAAGGACATGACCGACGACGACTGGGGCGGCTTCGTAAAGTGCCTCGGCATCCGCCTGGCCGGCGATTTGATTGGCGAAGTGGACGACGAGGGCGACCCGATCGTAGGCGATACGCTGCTCATGCTCTTGAACGCCGCCGAGAACACGATCCCGTTCACGCTCCCACCGACGAACCCGCATCACCGCTGGGAGCGTCTGTTCGATACATCCAACGACGACGCACCGCCGACCCTTCTTAACCCCGGCTCCGTGTACGACCTACACGACCGGTGCGTCGTGGTCTTCCGAACCTCGTTGGATGAAACTAACACGCCGGCCATCTCGCCGCTCCAGGCCGAGTCTATGCGGAAGGTAGCGAAGCGGGGATGATCGGCCATTGAAATGGGGAAGGGCGGCGGGCAAAAGCCCGCCGCCCTCTCATTTTGCGAATGAAGTTTAGAAAGTTGAAGTCGGAGCCGTCGTGCGGTCGTAACCACGATGCTGGCTGAACACCTTGTGGGCGTTCGCCTCGTTCGCGTCTTGTTCGACGGTGACGATGAACCGCCCGTTGGCCACTTCGTTTTCGTAATACTTGGCGTCCGTTTCCGACAGACCCCAGCCCGTAAGCGCGCCAGCTAGGCCGACGGCGGCAGCACCGCCCACCGCGTTGAGCAGCGTCGTGCCTAACGCACCGAGAGCCACGACTGGGCCGAGGACCGGGATCACGCCGGTCAGCAGGCCGAGGGTGACGAGTGCCCCGCCGGCCGCCCCGGTCGCCGCCCCGATGGCCGCTCCTTCCGAGACTCGCTTGGTTGTGATGTCGGTGCCGGCTCCGTCTTCCTTAACGGAGTTGCCCTGGGCATCTTTGCCAATCAAACTGATCTGGGCGTCGGTGTACCCGGCCGCGCGAAGGTCTCGGACGGCGTTTTCGGCGGCCGTGCGGGTAGTGAAGGCGCGAACGATTGTGGTGGCCATAACAAAGTACCTCGGGAGGGTTCAGTTGCGGATGAAAATCATCCGCCCCTCGCCATGCAGGTTGAATACCAATCCCCCCGACCGCGGCCCGTATCGATGGCTTTATGGGCTTTCCCCGACTCTCTACTTACTCTGAGCCCAGCAGCGGGCGACTTCGGCCACGCTCCACGCCTGGGCGATGCACCCACGGGGGGTGTACGGCGATTCCGCATCAAACACCTCGCTAATGCTGCCGACACACGCCTTGGACAGGTGGTGCTCAAACCCAGACAGCCACCGGCGGGCGTCGGCGACGTGCAGCGGGTTCGTTTTCTTCCAGGCATCCAGGAATGGCCCGATGAGCCAGCCCCAGACGGTGCCCTGGTGGTAGGCTGCGTCGCGGCTCCGCAGATCGCCGTAGTACTTCTCCTTGTAGTCCTTCTCGTCGGGAGCCAGCGACCGGAGGCCGACCGGTGTGAAAAGTTTCTTCTCGACGACCTCCATCACGGCGGCCCATCGGCTGGGGTGCAACACCGGGTTGGTCAGCGAAATCGCGAACACCTGGTTCGGCCGACACGCCGGATCGTTGCCGCCACCCTCGGCATCGACCATGTTGAACAGGCAGTTCGTTGTCGGGTTCCAGAACCGCGAGTTAAAGGAATCCTGCACGCGATTCGCGAGTTGGCGGACTCGCCCGGCATCGTCCTCGCCCTCCGCCTGCAGCCACCCGGCCAGGAGCACCAGCGCGTTGTACCAGAGGGCGTTGATTTCGACTGCTTTGCCCCGCCGTGGCGTGACCACCCATCCGTCCACCTTCGCGTCCATCCACGTCAGTTGATAGCCCTCGGCTCCCTGCTTCAGCAGTCCGTCGGCCGGGTCCATCCCGATGCCGAAGTCAGTGCCGGCTTCGTGGTACGCGAGGATGCTGCGGAGTTTCGGCAGCAGTTCGCGTAGCGTGTCGCGGTCGCCGGTCGTCGCGACGTATCGTCCGAGCGCGTGGAAGAACCAGAGGGTGGCGTCGGCCGTGTGATAGACGCCTTTGTTCTCGCCGTCCGGGAAATAATTCGGGATGAGACCGTCGCGCACGTGATTGGCGAACGTGTGCAGGATGTACTTCGCCTCCGCGTGCCGGCCGGTCACGAGCGTTAGCCCTTCCAGGCTAATCATGCTGTCGCGGCCCCAGTCGGTGAACCAGTGGTAGCCGGCGATGATCGTGCGAGCCTCGACACCGCGATCCTTCGCCCGAGCAATGTCGGCCGGACGGGTCGCGGGAGTAATGATGAACTGATCGGCGGCCAGGACGAGTTCCGCCCCGAAACCGGTCTGAAAGCCGGTTTGTGCGATAGCCACAAGGTGCCGCCGCCGCTCGCGCTCCGCCTCAAGGGCGGCGGCGGCCGACACGGCCTGGAAGCGGTCCCACGATTCGGTCGAGGCACTCAGCACCACGTCGCGGTCGGCGAGAAGGTTCGCCCGAAATTGGCCCGGACTGTACAGAGTACCGATGCCCTCGTACCCGCGGTTCTCTTCGACGCGGTA
>JBBQCQ010000507.1:0-3796 GCA_038318835.1 Gemmatales bacterium
AGGGGTCCTGGCACCGCTTGATGTAATTGACGGCGGCCTCGATCCGATCCTTCGGCACGTCGCACCCCAGGTTGCGGGCACCGCGGAGGGCCATCAGTTGCCACCCGGTCACGCTCAGGTCGGCATCGGAGCCGGTCAGGCGGTATCGCCAGCCGCCGTTATCGGGACCGTTCACTTTCCGCTGGCCCGCGAGCACACACGTGACGGCCGCCTCCAACCGCTGGCGGAGTTCGTCGGCGAGCTTGCCATCGGTCATGCCGGCCGCCTCGGCGAGCATGAGCGTGCAGATGCCGTGTGAGTACATCTCGGTACCGCCGCCCTGCGCTCCGGCGAACAGGCCGTTGCGCTGCTGCTGGCCCATGACGTACTTGATGCCCTTCTCGATGGCCGCCCCGTGCTTCCCCTCGCCGGGGACATGCCCGGCCGACAGGAAGGCCATGACCGCGAGCGACGACACGGCCGGGTCGCCGCCGCCGCCGAAGCCCATCATGCCGAAGCCGGACCCCGGCCAACTGCCATCGTTGCCCTGCTGATTGCGAAGGTACACGAGGCCGCGGTCGATGGCTTCGTCCATCAGTTCGCGTGGCGGGGCCGCCACGGCCGAGGTAGCGAGAATGGAAACGAGGCCGAGGGTGAGGAGGAATCGCATGGGTTTTAGTGTAAATGATGCTGGGGCGGAGGGGGAGCGAGAATCCGCTGAGATATAGCCGCCGGTTTACCGGCGGTCTTCTGAAAACCCGCCGGTAAACCGGCGGCTATATCGTCTGTCGCACCCGTAATTCGCCATCAACGAAATCGAACACCACGAGTTCTGCTCGTTGGCCCACGGCCATCGTCGGCACTCGTTCGCCGAGCAGTTCGCGCGGCCGCACGCTCGCCATCGCGATGGCTTCCGCCAGGCTCACGCTGGCCAGTCGCATCACGCCGGCCACACAGGCGTCGGTGAAGACGCCCGACCCCGCGAGGTACGGCGTGCCCGCGACCACGATCTTGCCGCCCGGCAGTACGTCCAGGTCGGTGCCCCAATCGCGGTAGCGGCCCGGTGGCGACCCAGCCAGCGGGCCGGCGTCGCACGTCAGCAGTACGCGGTTCGGCTTCAGGCGCACGATGCACACCGCCACGGCCGACGGCAGATGATGGCCGTCGGCGATGATGCTGGCGAACAGGTCGTCGCACGCCAACTGTTCCCAGATGGGGTTATCGTGCCGCGGCAGCACGGCCGGGCAGCCGTTGCCGAGGTGCGTGCTGGTCTTCGCCCCAGCGGCGACGGCCGCGCGAATCTGCTCGCCCGTCGCCAGCGTGTGACCGAGCGCAACGACCACGTTCGCGGCCGTCAGTTTCTCGATGAAAGGCACCGCCCCGGCCCGTTCTGGCGCGACCGTTACCATGCGAATGCAGCCGGCGGCGGCGTCTTGCCAGCGGCGGAACTCGTCCCAGTTCGGGTCGCGGGCGTGCTCCTGCGGGTGTGCCCCACGGGCACCGTCCTCGCCGGACAAGTACGGCCCTTCCAGGTGGAAGCCCGGCATTCGCGTCGCCAGTTCCGCGTCGGCGGCGAGTGCCTTCGTGAGCATCGCGAAGCCGCGATCGATCGCGTCAAAACTATTCGTGATGAGCGTCGGCAGGAAGCGGCCGATGCCGTGCGTGCGGCAAGTATCGGCAATGAGGCGAACGCCGTCCGGCGTGAGACCGGGCGAGCCGAACCCGCGGCCGAGGCAGCCGTTGATCTGCACATCGAAGAACGTCGGCGCGACCCACGGCAGCGTCGGGGAATCCGCGGCTGGAGTGATCGCGATTATGTGTCCGGCCGCAATTTCCAGGGCGAGCGGTTCGCCGGTCGCGTAGTGGCGGGCGAGGAGAATCATGGTGCGAAAGTCGCGAAGAAAATCGGCCACCCACGAACACCGAAAAAACCGATCCGAACAAAACCGAGCAGGTTACGGCTGGTTCGGGTTCGATTCTTCCTCGCCGCCGCGCATCTTGTGGCCGGAGAAGCGGGCGACGCCCAGGCCCAGGCCGATGGCCGCGAGCACGCCGCCAGCACCGAGTGCGAGCATAATGAAGTCGCGGCGGTCCAGGTCGTACAGCGGCCGCATCGGCGTGTCGGCCATCCGGGCTTGCAGTACGTCGGCCGGGTCGGACAGCGTAGCGCCCATCGAGACCAGTTCCACGTCGAAGCCTTCGGACGTGGGCGGCGGCAAGGGCGACGGTCGCGGCGGCTGCGAGGCCGGCTTGAGCGACGGCGGGGCAGCGGCCGACCCGCCCATCTTCGGAGCCGAGGCACCGGCGAGCGCGGCGGCCAGGCCCGTGCCAACTCGAATCTTCCCCGACGGCGGGCCGGAAATGTTCGCTCGCGGCCGGCTCGGACTGGGGGCCGGCGGCACGGTCACGGCGGCCGGGCGGGGGGCAGCCGGCGGTTCCTTTCGCGGCAGCGGGGCGAGCGGCGGCGGATCGGGGTTCAAGCTGATCGTCGCGGCCGGCTTCGTGTCGTCCACGCTCGGCGGGTACACGGCCAGATCGTCGCCTTCGCTGTTCAGGAAATCCTCGAAGCCCGGCAGCAAGGTCGTCGAGACGGCGTCGGCCGCGTCGATCGGCAGGAACGGGCGAATCGCCTGGGCGGCCGCGCTCGGCGTCTGGTAGCGGGCGGCCGGGTTCTTGGCTAGCATCGTGCCGAGCACCGCTTGCAGGCCGGGCGGCGTGTCCGGGCTGAACGACGCGATCGACGGCGGCGGTTCGGTCGCGTGCTTAACCATGACCGCCATCACGTTCTTTTCCACGAACGGCGGCCGACCGGCAAGAGCCGCGAACAGCACGCAGCCGAGGCTGTACACGTCGGCCCGTATGTCCGACGTGCGGGCGTCGCGGGCCTGTTCCGGTGCCAGGTAGTCGGGCGTGCCCACGAGCGACCCCTCGGCCGTCAGGTGGATGTCCTGCGTCGAGGCACTCTCGTCGTCGAACAGTTCCCGGCCGAGGCCGATGTCCAGCACCTTCACCGTCGAGGCGAGCGTCGTGTCGGACTTTGTCAGCACCGACGGCAACAGCATCAGGTTGGCCGGCTTCAGGTCGCGATGGACCATCCGCTTCTCGTGCAGGTGCTGCACCCCTTGCAGAGCTTGGTACACCAGCCGGGCGGCCTCGCCGGGGGGCAGTTTCTTCCGCCGGGTCAGCACGTCTTCGAGCGTCTCGCCTTCGAGGTGCTCCATCACGATGTAGTGCACGCCGGGCGTGCCGTTCTCGCCGGCGGTCGACCCGAGCTGGAACGCGCGCACGACGTTCGGGTGGTTGAGTTGCGTGAGCAGCCGGGCTTCTCGCTGGAAGCGGCCGAGGAGGTGCGAGTTACGGGCCTTCGACGCCGCGAGGACCTTCAGCGCGACCGTCTGTCCGGAAGCGTGGACGGCCTTGTACACGCCGGCCATCTGCCCCTTGCCGATGCGGTCGAGGATGACATACCCACCGATATAGAAGCCGTCCGCGTGGCCGCGCTGGAGCATGGCCGCCTGATACTCGGTGAGCAGGCGGCGGGCGACGAGGTACTTGCGGAAGGAATCGACCTCCGCGTCGGTGGCCCGCGTCTCGGTCCGCCAGCGATCGACGACGCCGCGGACTTCGTTCGCGAGCATCAGCCGGCTGCGGGTGAGTACCCCGCAGTAGTCGGTGACGGTCGTCGCCGGGTTGGCCATGTTGGGCGTGGCTCCGAAAAAGTTTAGCGGGGGGGGGGTGGGTAGCAAACAGATGGTGAGGGGGGCCGGGGGCGGCGCGCCCCCCACAGAGCGAAGCCGGGAAAAGGGCGGCAATAAAT
>JBBQCQ010000508.1:0-3796 GCA_038318835.1 Gemmatales bacterium
GCACGGTCGCCCGCGCCAGCCCCAGCCAACGGCCGGCCGCGAGGCGGTTGCCGTCGAGTTGCCTGAGCACTTCGCCGACCAGGGCCGGTTCGATCTCGTCTAACAAGCCCTGATACAGTTCGCTCGGCTCCTGCTTCCCGGCCGCCGTCTTTCGCTCGGCCACCCACTCGCGGATGGTACGAGCCAGTTGTTCGCGAATCGGTTGCGGGCCGACGTTCGGCGTTGGGTCCGGCAGGTGTTCCGGCAGGATCACCCCGCCGCGGCCGTTGATGGCCGCGTGCTCCAGCGCGTTCCGCAGTTCCCGCACGTTCCCCGGCCACAATCGCTTCACCAGCACGTCGCGCAACTCGCTCGACAGCGTCGCCGTCGGCGCGAAGCGGTGCAGGAACGCGGCCGCTAGCAGCGGGATGTCGTCGGTGCGGTCGCGGAGGGCCGGGACATGGATCGGGTAGACGTTCAGTCGGAAGAAGAGATCGTGGCGGAACCCGCCTGCCGCCACAGCCGCCGCCAGATCGACGTGCGTGGCCGAGACGATCCGCACGTTCACCGGTTGCGACACCGCCCCACCGACGGGCATCACCTCTTGCCGTTCCAGCACCCGCAATAGCTTCGCCTGCACGGGCAGCGGGATGTCCGCGATTTCGTCGAGGAAGACGGTGCCGCCGGTGGCCAGCGTCAGCAGGCCGTCGCGGTTGCGGTCGGCTCCGGTGAACGACCCACGGACATGGCCGAACAGTTCGCTCTCGACGAGGTTCGGGTTCAGGGCGGCGACGTGAACGGGCAGGAACGGCTTGTCGCGGCGGGCACTGTGAGCATGAACAGCACGGGCGACAAGCTCCTTGCCGGTGCCGCTCTCGCCGGTGATGAGCACGCACGCCTCGGTCGGGGCGACGAGGGCGATCCGCTTGAAGACGACTTGCACGGCCCCGCTCTTGCCGAGAATCTCATCGTCCACCCGCGCCGAAACCGCGGCGTCGGTACTCCAGCGGTCGGGCGTGGCCGCGGTGGCACGGGCGGCGGTGTCCAGGGCCTGTTGCAGGTCGAACGGCTTGGCCAGGTAGTCGAACGCTCCGCCCTCGACGGCCTTCACCGCGGTGGCCAGGTTGCCGTGGGCGGTCATGACCACGACGGCCGCCGCCGGTAAGGCCGCCCGCAGCTTGCCGAGGGCGGTCAGGCCGTCCATGCCGGGCAACCGTACGTCGAGGAAGACGGCGTCCGGCTTGCCCGCGGCCGCCTTCTTCAGCCCGTCCTCGGCCGTGGCCGCGACGAGGACGGCGTACCCGGCCTTCTCGAACGCCCGCCGCAAGGCCCAGGCAATCGCTTCCTCGTCGTCAATGATCAGAATGGAACGCGGCATGAGTTAATCATCGTCGTCGTCCCGCCGCCGGCGGCGGGGGCGGTCGTCGTCGTCGGCATTCCGCCGACGGCGGGGGCGGTCGTTGTACTCGTCGGTTTCGTCCCGGTCGCGGCGGCTTGGCCGCGGGCGGTCGTCGTCCTCGTCGTCTTCGTCCCTCCGTCGCCGCGGGCGGTCGTCGTCCTCGTCGTCGAAATCGTCCTCGCGTCGTCGGCGCCGTCGCCGCCGTTCCGACTCCGGGGGACCGCCGATCGAGAATCCGACGGTGAAAATCGTGACGCCTACCAGGGCCACCACGATGACCTCGATGATCGTGGCATTCGTCTGAATGCGCCGGATCTCGTCAGGGGGAATGCCGTTGGGATTTTTCCCCCCGACGATGAAGCCGTAGATCAGGCCGATCCCGAAGATAATCGGCAACGTCACCACGGCCAACACCCCCCAGGAGCCTCGCGGGTGTGCCTTCGACGACTTTGTTCGCGGAGAACTTCATCTGCCCCTTGACGAGGGCGATGATGCCGAAGATGAAGAGGCCGATTTCCAGACCGAGGATCATGGATGCTCCCAGATGGAGGAAATTGGGCAACAGGTCACGGATCGGGTATGCCGAGGTCGCGACAGATTTTTCGGGCCTACGGGTCCGGAATCTCGGTGTGCCGCGGCACGGCGGACCGCTGACGATTGGCGGGGTTGCCCAACCACGAGTGCCGCCGACCTTCCCGGATTAGCACGCAACCGTGTTGGCGAAGATGGCGGATCAAATCTTGCCGCTTCACGACGCGAGGCTCACTTCTTCATACGGTCCGGTGGCGGCCCCGCGCGCCTGCTCGCGGTTCATCTCCAGCGATTCCTGCAGCGCATCGCGGAGGTTATCGAGCAGTTCCTCGCGGGTCTGCCCCTGCGAGTTGACGCCGGGCACTTCCTCGACCCAACCAATCCACCATTCGCCCGACTGCTGAACGACGGCGGTATACGAAGCAGGCATCCCGTTCCCTCCAACAAATTCGATACCAGAAATAATCTTACACCGCCGCCCGTCGTCCGGGCCTCGTCGCGCCGAGGGCCGCGGGCTCGGCACAACCGCCGGCCGTCGGGAGCATCTTGTGCGGACTGCAGTTGTTCCGGGGGTTGAAGGCCGTCCGCAACCGCACCATGAATCCCAGGTCGGCTTCGCTGAACAGTAGCGGCATGAAGTCGAGCTTCTCGACGCCGATGCCGTGTTCGCCGGTCACGCTGCCGCCGAGGTTGATGCACTCGGTCAGGATGTCCGTGCTGGCGTCGAGCACCCGCTGCACCTGCACCGGGTCGCGTTCGTCGAACATCAAGATCGGGTGAATGTTGCCGTCGCCGGCGTGGAACACGTTGGCGATGGCGACGCCGTACTTCTCCGCCGTCGCCGCGATGAACTTCATGATCTGCGGCAACTTCGTCCGCGGCACCACGCCGTCCTGCGTGCAATAGCTCGGGTAGCCGAGTCGGCCGATGGTGCCGAAGGCCTGTTTGCGGGCCTTCCACAGGGCCAGTCGCTCGGCCTCGGTGTTCGCCTTCCGCACCTCGCGGGCGTTGTTCGCCAGCGCGATCTTCTCGATGCGGTCGGCCTCGTCTTGCAGCCCGGCGGACAGGCCGTCGACTTCCATGATGAGGACCGCCCCGGCGTCCATCGGGAAGCCGAACTTGAACGCCGCCTCGACGGCCTTCAGGATGGTGCTGTCGAGCAGTTCCAGGGCCGCGGGCACGATACCGCTGCCGATGATGCCGCTGATGGCGTTCGTCGCGTCGTCGATGTTCTCGAAGACGCCGAGGAGGGTGCGGTACGCCTCCGGGTTGCGGGTCAGCCGCACCCACACCTTCGACACGACGCCGAAGGTGCCCTCGCTGCCGACGACGGTGCCGACGAGGTCGTAGCCGGGCGAGTCTTCGGTCGGACCGCCGAGGGTGACGAGTTTGCCGTCCGGCAGGACGAGTTCGAGGCCGAGGATGTGGTTGACGGTGACGCCATACTTGAGCGTGTGCGGCCCGCCGCTGTTGGTGGCCACGTTGCCGCCGATGGTACACGCCCCCTGGCTGCTGGGGTCCGGGGCGTAGTGGTAGCCGTGGGCCTTGAGGGCGTTCGTCAGCCAGACGTTGACGACGCCGGGATCGACGACGGCGTACCGGTCGCGGACGTTGACCTCGTGGATGGTCTTCATGCGGGCGAGGGCGATCATGACGCCGCCGCCGACCGGCACGCACCCGCCGGCGAGACTCGTGCCGGCCCCGCGGGCCATGAACGGCACGTCGAGTTCGTTGCACGCCTTGACGATGCCGACGATGTGGGCGGTGGTGAGCGGGAAGACGACGACGTCCGGCTTCGTCTTGGCGATGGTGAACCCGTCGCACTCGTAGGTGGCGAGTTCGGCCGTGGCCGTGAGGACGTTCTCACGGCCGACGATGGCCGTCATT
>JBBQCQ010000509.1:0-3790 GCA_038318835.1 Gemmatales bacterium
CCCGCTGTTCCCCGAACCGCTGCATATTCTCGTTCGCAAGGGCAAGGGCATTCGCACCCCCGCGGACCTGGCCGGGCGGCGGGTTGCCCTCGGGCTGAACGGGTCAAGCATCCACCAGAATGCCCTGACAGTGCTGGCCCATTACGACCTCCCGCCGACGGACACGCGGGATGCGAACGCACACTTTAGCACGCTGGCCACCGACCCGGATGTCGAGGCTGCGCTCGTCACGACGGGCTGGATGAACCCGATTCTGGAGAAGCTCCTGCAACGGCCCGACCTGGAACTGATCGGCCTGCCCGACCCTGAAGGGTTCGCCCTGCGGCACACCTGGTTCGCCCCGGCCACGATCCCGCAGGGGCTGTACCCCGGCAAGGCCCCGGCCCCGGTCGCGCCGGTGCGCACGGTCGCGGTGACGGCCCTGCTGGCGACCCGCTCGGATGCGTCCGACCGCCTGGTTCGCGAGACGTTGGCGGCGCTGTACGAGACCGACCTGCGCACAGCGTTCCCCGCCTTGCTCACCGCTACGGCCGCCCGGCAGTACGACGCCACCCGGATGCACCCCGCGGCCGCGAACTATCACGACCCGGCCGCGGCGGTCAAACGCCTCACCCAGACGATGGAACTGATTTCCAAATCGAAGGAAGCCCTGTTCGGCGTGGTTGCGGTGGCCATCATTGTGTGGGGCTGGGTCCGTCGCCGCCGCGAGCAAGCCGCCGCCGCGGCCGACCTTGTGCAGAAGCAGAAACTCGACGCCTACATCGGTCGCACGCTGATGGTCGAACTGGAGCAAATGGACGTGACCGATCCCGAACAGTTACGCCCCTTCCTGCGGCGGGTGACGAACATCAAACAAGAGGCACTGAAGGAACTGACCAGCGAGCGAGTCCGCGGCGACCAACTGTTCGCGATCTTCCTGTCGCAGTGTGCCGCGCTGAGCGAGAAGATTCAGATGCGGATGATCTACGGCCGGGTGTCGGAAGGCGACCGGTGAGCGGAGTCGTTCCGCTACGGCAGTTCCCAATCGACGAGGGTCAGCCCCGGCACGCGGGAGAACTCGCATGTGTTGTGCGTCACGAGCGTGAGGCCGTTCGCCAGCGCGATGGCCGCGATCATCACGTCGTAGGAGCCGATCATCAAGCCACGCATTTCGAGGTCGAATCGGACCGTCCCGAACACGTCCGCAGCCGCATCGTCGAACGGCAACTTCGGGTAGGGGGCGAGAAATTTATAGACCTTCGACCGTTCGGCCGGCTGATTGGCCGAGCGAAACGCCCCGTAGTAAAGCTCGGCGGCCACCACGGAACCGATGACGAGATCCGCAACGGGTTCCGCCGCGACGCGACTGCGCACGAGGGCGTTCTTGCCGCGGAGGTATTGGATGCAGACGTTCGTGTCGAGTAGGTACTTCATTCCAGAGCCTCCCGAATTTGAGCTTCCCCTTGAGGATACCGCTTGAAGGCTTCATCCTGAATGGAACCGTAAGTCTCTTCAAAGTACCCCAGTGGCCAGCCCAACTCTCCCGACGTCGGCTTGCGGGCGTCGTCGTTGGTCGGCGGCTTCGCCTGAACGACGAGTGCGACTTCCAGTTCGACGCCCGGTTCGGCGGGGAAGTCGAGGTGAACGCGGCCGTCGGCTCCGGCCGTGGCCGTCAGTTGTAGAATTCGCATTCGAGTCTCCTGCATTCCTGTCCTATTGTGATGCGCATGGCCGGATTTCGCAAATGCCGTCTTCCATTCGCCCCGCCGTTTGCCGATAATCATACCACCCACCCCCGGCACTTCATCCTACCAGGTACGGCCCGATGCTCGACATCGCTCTCGGTTCCTCCCGCCGCGACTTCCTCCGCGTCGGCGGTCTCGGCGTCGCTGGCCTCTCGCTCGCTTCCGTGCTGAAGGCCGAGGCCGGCACCGAGAAACGCAAGGGGGCCCGCGCGAAGTCCGTCATCCTGGTCTTCCTCGGCGGCGGCCTGTCCCACCACGACAGCTTCGACCCGAAGCCCGACGCTCCGAGCGAGATTCGTGGGAACTACAAGGCCATCAGCACCGCCGTCCCCGGCCTGCAACTCAGCGAGAAGCTGCCGCTGATGGCGAAGGTGATGGACAAGATCGCCCTCGTGCGGTCGGGTTCGCACAACAACGACCACCACGAGACGGCCACCAACTGGGTGCTGTCCGGCCGCTTCGGCACGCCGTTCGGCGACTACCCCGCCATCGGGGCCGTCGCCGCCCACGAGTTCGGCTTTAGCGGTACGCTCCCGCCTTACGTGTCGGTGCCGAAGAACCCGTCGTTCACCTGGGAACTCGGCAAGAGTGCGTTCCTCGGCGGCCGCTATGAGAGCTTCAAGGCCGGCGACCCGAACGCGGCCGGGTACAAGGTCGAAGACGTGGCTCCGCCCGCGTCGCTGACGGCCAAGCAGATCGAACGCCGCGAGACGCTCTTGAAAGCCGTCGATGGTCTCGCGAAGAAGGTCCACGGCAACGACCAGATCGCCACCTACGACGAGTTCCACCAGCGGGCCGCCGCGATGCTCCTCTCGCCGGAAGCGAAGAAGGCGTTCGACATCGCCGCCGAACCCGAGAAGCTCCGCGACCGCTACGGCCGCACGACGGCCGGGCAATCGCTGTTGCTCGCCCGCCGCCTCGTGGACGCCGGCGTGCGGTTCGTCACCGTCAACTATGCCGGGTGGGACCACCACGGCAAAATCTTCGAGGGGCTGAACAAGAAACTCCCCGAGTTCGATCAGGGCGTGTCGGCTCTCGTCGAGGACATGACCGCCCGTGGCACGGCCGAGGACACGCTCGTCGTGGTGATGGGCGAGTTCGGCCGATCGCCGAAGATCAACAAGGACGCCGGCCGCGACCACTGGGGTCCGGCCGCGTCGATGCTGTTCTGGGGTGCGGGCACCAAGCCCGGCTTCGTCCTCGGCAAGACCGACAAGCACGGCGGCCACGCCACGCAACGCCCCGTCGCGCCGGCCGACGTGGCCTACACCATCCTCGACAGCCTCGGCCTCGACCCCCGCCAGCAACTCGTCACCCCCGACGGCCGCCCCATCGAAGTCCTCGACGGCGGCGAGTGCGTCAAGGAACTCTTCGCATAAAACAGGAATGGCCACAGATGAACCCAGAGGAACACAGATCAACACCCAATCAGAATTTGATTCTGGTTTTATCCGTGTTCATCTGTGTTCATCTGTGGCCAACTCTCTTTGTTTCTGCTCAGGATAAGAAAGCGGCCAAGCCGAAGCTCGTCGTCGCCCTACCGCTCGTGGTGGAGGCCGGCAAGAAGACGAAGCTCATCGTCCGCGGCACCAACCTCGACGACCTGACCGCCGTCCGCGTCCACGAGCCGAAGTCGAAGGCCACGCTCGTCGGCAAACCGAAGAAAGTCGGCGTGCCGAAGGATTTCCCGCCCGACCGCGTCGGCGATTCCGAGATCGAGATCGAACTCGACGTGTCGCCGTCCGCCCCCGGCCGCACGCTGTCGTTCAGTGTGGTGAGTGCCGGCGGCGAGTCGAACGCGGCAAGGGTGGCCCTGGCCGACGACACGCCGCGGGTGGCCGAGAAAGAAGAGAACAACGGCTTCGCCACGGCCCAGTCGATCAGCGTACCGGCCGCGGTGGACGGCAAGATCGACCGCGAGAAGGACGTGGACGTGTACCAGTTCGTCGGCAAAGCCGGCGACAAACTCCGCATCGAGGTGCAGGCCGCGGCCCTCGGCTCGCCGGCCGACCTGATGCTGACGCTGCTCGACTCCGACAAGCAAATCCTCGACACCTGCGACGACT
>JBBQCQ010000510.1:0-3777 GCA_038318835.1 Gemmatales bacterium
AGGCCGACGTGGAAGTAATCTCGCACGCCGTCGATCTTGGCACACTTCAGAACCATATTCTGAATGAGCCGGTTGACGGCGTCGGCCACGCCTTCGCTCTTGAGCTTGTCCGGCTGACCGGCGAACGGCTCGTCCATCGACTTCGACTGGTCGATGAGGATGAGTACGCAGGCCGGATTGGTCCGGCTGATTTCCGCGGAGTAGGGCATGAGCGACACTCGCCGGGATCGGGATACCATGAGTCTACCGCCAACCGACGGCGGCGGGTATGGAAACTCGGCCGAACCGCACGCCGCGAAGGAGCACGAATGGCCGGCACGATGAGCACCACGGGCGGGCCGCGCGAGGCGTTACCGGGGGCCGGGCGGGCGCTGGCGTTGCTCTTCGTCATCAATCTGTTCAACTACATCGACCGGCAAGTGCTGTCGGCGGTGCTGCCGATCCTCCGCCGCGACGGCAGTCTGTTCGAGCCGACCGATTCGTGGTTGCGATTCAAGCTCGGCCTGCTCACGTCGGCCTTCCTCGTATCGTACACGCTGCTCTCGCCAGTGTTCGGCTGGTTCGGCAATAGCGGCCGCCGATGGTGGGTGGTTGGCGTCGGTGTCCTGGTCTGGAGTCTCGCGTCTGGCAGTTCGGGTCTGGCTACCGGCTATGTCATGCTGCTGCTCACCCGCTGCCTCGTCGGCGTAGGCGAAGCAGCTTATGGCCCAGTCGCCCCGTCGATGCTCTCCGACCTGTACCCGGTCGCCCGCCGCGGCAAGGTGATGGCCTTGTTCTACCTGGCCATCCCGGTCGGCAGTGCTCTCGGCTTCGTCATCGGCGGGCAGATCGGCGAAAACCTCGGCTGGCGAACCGCCTTCCTCGTCACGCTGAGCGGGCTGGCCCTCGGCTTTTTCTGCTTCTTCATGCCCGAACCCCCACGGCCACCGGCGACGCTCGATGCGGCCCCGTCGAGCTATGGCCGTGTCCTGGCCGAGTTGAAAACGAACCGCTCGTTCGTCCTGTGCTGCCTGGGGATGACGTGTACGACCTTCGTCCTCGGCGGCGTGGCTGTGTGGGCACCGTCGTACATCCTGGAACGCGAAGGCCGGTTCCAGGTGACGGAGGCCGCGATCGGAAAACTCGAAGCACAGATGACGATCGAAGAGACGCCCCGGCCAGTCATCCCTGTTGAGGTGGTAGCCAAGCTCCGTCCCTTGCAAGGGGAGCAAGTCTACGGGTACGACGAGTTCCGACTGAAACTCTACGAAAGTCTCGGCAAGGACGACCTGGAACGGTACGGCGAAGACATTTACAGCGCGGCCCCGGCCAAGGGATCGATCTCCCTGGGTCGGATCACCTTGATCTTCGGCGTGATCGTTGTCGTCTCCGGTCTGGGGGCCACGCTGCTCGGCGGGTGGGTCGGCGACACGCTCCGCAATCGAGGCGTTCGTGGGGCGTACTTCCACGCGGCTGGGTGGTCCACTCTGCTCGCGTTCCCGTTCTTCCTCGGCATGTTGCTCGTGCCGTTCCCCTACGCCTGGGGGCTGTTCTTCGTTGCCGTGTTCTTCCTGTTCTTCAACACCGGCCCGGCGAACACGATTTTGGCGAACGTCACGCGGTCGGACATTCGCGCGACAGCGTTCGCCATCAACATCCTGGTCATCCACATGCTGGGCGACGTGATCTCGCCGCCGATCATCGGCCTCGTGGCCGACGTGGCCAGTTTGCAGGTCGCGTTCCTCGGCATCTCCGTGTTCATCCTGCTCGGCGGCGGCCTGTGGGTGCTCGGGGCGTCGTCGCTGGACGCCGACACGGACCGGGCAGGGTCGTAGAATCTTCACATGAACTGGACCCCACCGCCCGGCACGCGGGCCTTGATCTTCGACTGCGACGGCACGCTCGCCGACACGATGCCGATCCACTTCCGCGCCTGGACGGCGATGCTATCCCGGCACGGCATTCCGTTCCCCGAGACGCGGTTCTACCAACTCGGCGGAATGCCGACGAGCCGCATCATTCGCTTGCTCTCCGAGGAAACCGGCGTGCCGGTGACGGACGTGGAAGCGATGGTGCTGGCAAAAGAAGGGCACTTCCTGGAACTGCTCCACGAAGTGACGGCGGTGGACGCTGTCGTGCGTATTGCGGCGGCGCACCGCGGCAAACTGCCGATGGCCGTGGCGAGCGGCGGCTACCGCGACGTGGTCCGGCAGACGCTCGACGCCATCGGCGTCCGCGACTGGTTCGCAACGGTGGTGTGTGCGGAAGACACGGCCCACCACAAGCCGGAGCCGGACGTGTTTCTGGAAGCCGCGAAGCGGTTGGCCGTGCCGCCGCCGGCGTGCGTGGTCTTCGAGGACACCGACATCGGCCTGGAAGCGGCCCGCCGCGCCGGGATGGCGGGCGTGGACGTGCGGGGTTGGGAGACTTGTGACTAGTCCTCTTCGATCTCGACGGGTGGCAGAATATCTGCGAGTTTAAATGTGAAGCCAGATAGTTGTGGAATGACACATTCTTCGCACTCTGAAACTACCCGCACATGTGTCCAGTCGTTGAAGGCGAGAATGAAGCGGCTTTTCGGATAAATTTGCCATACCGTCGAGACGCCACCGCGGAAATAGTTTTCCGTCTTGACCATGACATCCTCAGCCTTGTCCGTGGGGCTGATGACTTCCACCACGAGTTCTGGGATCACATCGAGGCCTAACCCAACTAACGACATCGGCCGGTCTTTGGGGCAGCGGTCGAATGAGACGTACGCGAGATCGGGACGCATCACACGCGAGCCATCCTCCGGCAACGGAATCGCGTAGTTCTGTTCGATCCGGGTCCGGCCGAGCTTATGAATCACCAAGTACTGATTTAGCAGGTCGCAAAGATTATTGGCGACCTCGCAGGCATAAAAACTCATGGGCGAGACCTCGACAAGCTGACCGCGGACGACTTCGTAGTAGTCCGGCACAACTTGTTCATCGACGACCTCGGGAAGTTCTTCCAGCAACATCGCAACACCTCCGTAGCCAGTTTACTGCACCCCGGCACTGTGAATCAATCCCTCGGTCGGGCTGCTCGCGTTGGCGTACAGCTTCTTTGGGATGCGGCCGGCCAGGTAAGCCAAGCGGCCGGCGTCGGTCGCGTACCGCATCGCCCAGGCCATCCGCAGCGGGTCGGCGGCACTCGCGATGGCCGTGTTCAGCAGCACGCCGTCGCACCCGAGTTCCATCGCCACCGACACGTCGCTGGCCGTGCCGACACCGGCGTCCACGATCACCGGGTAGTCCGGGTCGCCGTCCTTCAGGTACTCCAAACAGATGCGGATGTTGTTCGGGTTCAAGATGCCTTGCCCCGACCCGATCGGGCTGCCGGCTGGCATCACGCTCGCCGCCCCGGCTTCCTTCAGCCGCTTCGCCAGCACTGGGTCGTCGCTCGTGTAGACCAGCACCGTGAAGCCCTCTTTCACCAGTTGTTCCGTCGCCTTCAGCGTGTCGATCGGGTCGGGCAGGAGCGTCTTCTTGTCGGCGAGGCATTCGAGCTTCACCCAGCCCGCGCCGGGGTTTTCGAGGTTCGTCAGCAACTCCCGCGCGAGGCGTGCGTGGCGGATCGCGTCCTCGGCACTGAAGCACCCGGCCGTGTTCGGCAGGATTGTCAGCTTCTTCAAGGCGAGAAAGTCGAGCAAGCTCTTGCCGTCCGTGTCGATGAGCCGTTCGCGACGCACGGCCACGGTTGTGACTTCGCACCCGCTGGCTTCCATGCACGCGCCCATGAGGGGGTAGCTGGAATACTTGCCGGTGCCGGTAA
>JBBQCQ010000511.1:0-3777 GCA_038318835.1 Gemmatales bacterium
AGCGCGAATGTCACCCCCTCGGCTTCCATCTGTTCGATGCGGCGGGTGACGTACAGCTTCGCCATCTTGAAGTCGGGAATGCCATAGGTGAGCAGGCCGCCGGGGCGGTCATCACGTTCGTACACGGTGACGGCGTGGCCGGCCCGACGAAGTTGCTGTGCCGCGGCCAACCCGGCGGGGCCGCTGCCGATAACGCCGACAGATTTGCCCGTCGATTACTTCGGCGGTTCCGGCTTGATCCAGTCTTCCTCCCAGCCGCGATCAACGATGGCCTGCTCGATGGTCTTGATTGTCACCGGCGCGCCGGTGATGGCGAGCACGCACGACGCCTCGCACGGGGCCGGGCACGTTTTGCCGGTGAACTCCGGGAAGTTATTCGTGTCGTGGAGGGCCTTGAGCGCGTCCTTCCAGCGGTTGCGGTGGACGAGGTCGTTCCAGTCCGGGATGCGATTGCCGAGCGGGCAGCCGGTGTGGCAGAACGGAATGCCGCAGTCCATGCACCGCGTCGCTTGTGCGCGAGTGCTTTCGGCGGGCATCGAGTGATAAATCTCGTCGTAGTCGCGCAGCCGCAGGTGAATCGGCCGGGGTGTCGGCTTCTGCGATTCGACGTTCAGGAATCCGCGGGGGTCGGCCATCGCTGTCCTTATAGAGACGCCGGTTGACCGGCGGGTTTTGGAAGACCGCCGGCAAACCGGCGGCGATATCTCAGCCGTTCACCAGTTCCCATTGTCGCTGAACGGTCCGGGTCTGTTCGAGGACGCGGCGGTAGTCCTTCGGGAAAACCTTCACGAATTTGCCGAGGGCCGTGCCGAAGTCGTTGACGATCTCGTTACCGACGGCTGAGCCAGTGTACAGCACGTGGCGGTTAATCAAGTTGCTGAGTAGGCCCACGTCCTTGTACTCGACTACCGGCACCAGATCGACCATCTCCGGGTTGCACTGTTCCTGGAAGGTGCCGTCGGGGTCGTAGATGAACGCCAGGCCGCCGCTCATGCCAGCGGCGAAGTTGCGGCCGGTCTTGCCGAGGACGATGACGATGCCGCCGGTCATGTACTCGCAGCCGTGGTCGCCGACGCCTTCCACGACCGTCTTCGCGCCGCTGTTGCGGACGGCGAACCGCTCGCCGGCCATGCCACGGAAGAACGCCTCGCCGCCGGTCGCACCATAAAGCGCGACGTTGCCGATGACGACGTTTTCCTCGGCCACGTACCCGCTTTCGGGCGGCGGAGCGACGATGATCTTGCCGCCGGACAGGCCCTTGCCGACGTAGTCGTTGGCCTGCCCCTTCAGCCGGAGCGTGATGCCGCGGGTGACGAACGCCCCGAAGCTCTGCCCGGCGACTCCGGTGAACCGCAGATCGACGGTGTCTTCCCGCAGGCCGGCTTCGCCGTGCTTCTCGGTGACGAAGTAACTCAGCAGCGTGCCCGTGGTACGGTTGCGGTTGGTGATCGGCAAGCTCAGTTCCGTGCGCCGCGGGTGATCGACGGAGACCTTCGCCGCACGCACGATTTCCCAGTCCAACTGTTCCGCGAGGATGTCGGGCTGGTGTTCGACGCAGCGGATCGGCGTGCCGTGTGGCACCTTCGGCCGGTCGAGCAACGCCGACAGGTCGAGGTTCTTCGCCTTCCAGTGCCACGATAGGTCCATCGTGCTGAGCAGGTCGGGTCGACCGACGATCTCGTCGAGTTTGCGGTAGCCCATCTGGCTGAGGAGTTCGCGGACTTCCTCGGCGACGAAGAACAGGTAGTTGACCACATGTTCCGGCGTCCCGGCGAACTGTGCCCTCAGGAACGGGTCCTGCGTGGCGATGCCGACGGGGCAGGTGTTCAGGTGGCATTTCCGCATCATGATGCAACCGAGCGCGATCAGCGGGGCCGTGGCGAAGCCGTACTCCTCGGCCCCCAGGCACGCGGCCACCACCACGTCGCGGCCGGTCTTCATCTGGCCGTCGGTCTGCAATCGCACGCGGCCGCGGAGGCCGTTGCGCACGAGCACCTGCTGCGCTTCTGCGAGGCCGAGTTCCCACGGCGTCCCCGCGTGCCGGATGCTGGAGAGCGGACTGGCCCCGGTGCCGCCACTGTCGCCGCTAATGAGGATGCGGTCGGCGTACCCCTTCGCGACGCCGGTGGCGATCGTGCCGACGCCGGCAGCGGCCACGAGCTTCACGGAAATCTCCGCGTGCGGGTTTGAGTTCTTCAGGTCGAAGATGAGCTGCGCCAGGTCTTCGATTGAATAGATATCGTGGTGCGGCGGCGGCGAGATCAGGCCGACGCCCGGTGTGCTATAGCGGGTCTTCGCAATGGCCGCATCGACCTTGTGGCCGGGCAGTTGCCCGCCCTCGCCGGGCTTCGCCCCCTGGGCCATCTTGATTTGAATTTCGACGGCGTTCGCCAGGTAGTTCGCGGTCACGCCGAACCGGCCGCTCGCCACCTGTTTGATGGCGCTGCCGCGCAGGTCGCCGCTGGCCTCACGCTTGAACCGCGCCGGGTCTTCGCCCCCCTCGCCAGTGTTGCTGCGGCCGCCGATGCGGTTGAGCGCGATGGCGAGCGTCTCGTGGGCTTCCTTCGAGATGCTGCCGAAGCTCATCGCCCCGGTGAAGAACCGCTTGACGATGTCCTTCGCTGGCTCGACGAGATCGAGCGGAATCGGCTTGCGGCCCCAGCGAATCGCGAGCAGCCCACGGAGCGTACACAGCCGCCGGCTCTCGTCGTTGGCAGCCTTCGCGAATTCGTCGTACTTCTCGCGGCTCTCGCTTCGCACGGCGTGCTGCAACGACTGCACCGTGTCTGGGTTCCACATGTGGTGCTCGCCGCGGCGCCGCCACATGATGTCGCCGCCCGCGTCGAGTTCCGGCGATTCCGCGTCTGGGTCGCCGGGGTAGCCGACCGCGTGTCGGGTCAGCGATTCGCGAGCGATCTCGGTCAGGCCGATCCCCTGAATGCGGCTCGGCGTATCGGTGAAGTGCTTGCCGATCAGGTCGGCGTTCAGGCCGATGGCCTCGAACAGTTGCGCCCCGCGGTAGCTCATCAGAGTGCTGATGCCCATCTTGCTGAAGACTTTCAGCAAGCCGGCGTGGATCGCCTTCGTGAAGTTCTGGATCGCTTTCTTCAGGTCGATCGACCCGCCGTTGGCATCGACGAGCATCCCTTCGGCCGCGAGACCTTCGTAGGTCTCGTACACCAGATACGGGTTGACGGCCGCAACGCCGTAGCCGACGAGCAGCGCGAAGTGATGCACCTCGCGGGCCTCCCCAGTCTCGGCGACCATGCCGCACAGAACCCGCAGCCCCTCGCGAATCAGGTGGTGGTGGACGGCTGCACACGCGAGCAGCGACGGAATCGGCACCTTGTCCACGCTCACGCCGCGGTCGGACAGGATCAGGATCGTGGCTCCGCCCCGCACGGCATCGGCGGCCGCGGTGCAGAGCTTTTCGAGCGCGACGGCCAGGCCCAGTTCGCCGGAACTCTTGGCGAACAGCGTACCCAGCGTCACGGCCTTCAAGTTCGGCTGGTCGAGCGCCTTGATTTTCGCCATCTCTTCGTTCGTGACCGTCGGCCCCTTCAGCCGCAGCAGGCGCGCGTGCTCCGGGCCTTCGACCATGAGGTTCGATTCGCGGCCGAGGAGTGCCTCGGTGTTCATCACGACCTTCTCGCGGATCGGGTCGATCGGCGGATTCGTGACTTGGGCGAACAGTTGCTTGAAGTAGCTGAACAGCACTTGCGCATTGTCGCTAAGGACGGCCAGCGGCGTATCGACGCCCATGCTGGAGATCGGCTC
>JBBQCQ010000512.1:0-3758 GCA_038318835.1 Gemmatales bacterium
TGGTTGTGGCTGCTCTCCAACACCACATGCACGGCCTCGCCGAGTGGTTCGATGAGTTCCAGCAACACGTCGAACAGTCGTTCGGCGGACACGGCCGCGAATAGCATCGGCAATCGCACGCGAGACTTTCGGTCGCGGAAGACCTCGACGCGGTAGCCCTGCCGGGGTCGGATGGGCACTTCGAGCGACGGCCGGACCGCGTCGGTCAGGGTGAAGTCGCCGTAGTTTTTCACGCGCAGGTGGGCGGAGAGAAGATCGCGGTTCACAAGCGTTACCTCTCGACTCGGAGACCCTGGGCGGGGCGGGAGAGGACTGACACTGGTGCGTTGTCGAGGGTGCCGATCACGTGCAGAACTCGTCGAAGACTACCCGCTGATTCCGTCCCGGGGGTCTTCCGGGCGACGAATTGTAGGTCACACATTCCCCGACGGGAGAAAATTCGCCGGGAAAACTGGTAGGATGGATTTTGCCGAAAATCGGCATCCGCCCAATCCGCGGGACGATGGGCCTGTTAACTGCAAGAACGGGACCACACCGGGCGAACGGCCGCTAACGGCTGAAGCCCGACCCGCGTTACACCCGATGATGACAGACGGAATCTCCGGGGAGACGTTCACCGTGCGAAACTGGTTTGCCCTCGCGTGTTGGCTTTCGACTGCTGCGTTTCTGTTCGCGGAAGACCCCGGCGGCAACATCGTCATCCGGCCGAAGGGCACGACTCCAACCCTGCCGGCTGACGTGAAACCGTCACCGGACAAACCCGGCTTCATCGTCATCCGCCCGAACGGGTCGGGGGCCAAGCCGGAACGCCTCATTTCCGACGACCCGAAGCCGAAGGTCGAGAAGCTCCCGTCGCGGCCGGTCGGCGAGCCGATCCCGATTTCCAACCCCAAGCCGATCGACGACCCGAAGGCCGAGGCGAAAGCCGACGCGGCGAAGGGCAAGATCGTGCTCGAAACGTGGGACGCCGCCTACCTGAAGGGGCTGAAGGTCGGGTACTTCCACACGCTTGTGCGCGAACGCGAGGCGAACGGCAAGACGTACCTGTACGCCACCCGCGAACACCGCATGACGCTCAAGCGGTTCGGCCAGGTGACGGAACAATCGACCGAAGACGCCACCCTCGAAACGCCCGACGGCCAGGTGCTCACAACGCGGATGGAACTCGCGCTCGGGCCGCAACAGAAGCTGATCCTCACCGGCAAAATCGCCGACGGTGTGCTGAAGACGCAGGCCGAAGGCGTAGTGAGCAAGGCCGAGGAGGTGCCCTGGGCCGACGGCACGCTCGGCATCGCGAAGGAATCGACGCTCTACAAGGACAAGAAGCCGAAGCCCGGCGATACCTTCGACTACCTCATGTACGAGGGCCGACTGAACCGCGTGATGAAAGTCACGGTCGAGGTGAAGGCGAAGGAGACCATCGCGCTCGTGCAGGGCCAGCCGCCGACGCCGATGTTGCGACTCACGACGACACTGCACCCGTTGAAGGACAAGGACGGCAAAGTCGTGTTCCGTGTGCCACCAGCCACGGTGTGGCTCGACGCCGAATCTTACGAGCCGATGCGCACCGACCAGGACATGCCCAGCCTCGGCGGTCGGCTTATCATTGTCCGCACCACGAAGGACGCGGCGCTGAAGGTGCCGACGACCGTGCCCGACCTGTTCGATGTCCAGTCGATCCGGCTGGATAAGGAGATTCCGAACGTCCACGAGCAGAAGGGCGTGGTCTATCGCATCCGCACCGAGAACGAACCGGAACCGGAGACGCTCTTCCCGCAAGATGCCCGACAGGCGGTGAAGAACCTCGACCCGCAGACGAAGGTCTTCGAGTTGCACGTGGTGGCCGTCCGCGAACCACGGCCAGGAGCCGCGGGCAAGCCGGCCGGCGAGGAGTACCTCGGCAGCAGTTTCTTCGTGGACTGGCAGGACGCGAACGTGAAGAAGCACGCCGCCGCCGCCGTGGCGAACCTGCCGCCCAATGCGACCGACTGGCAGAAGGCGAAGGCGATCGAGAGTTGGGTGAAGAACAACATGAAGGCCGTCGAGTTCAGCCAGGCGATGGCGACGGCCGGCCAGGTGGCGAAGACGCTCTCCGGCGACTGCACCGAGTACGCGATGCTGTGCGCCGCGATGTGCCGGGCGAACGCCATCCCGAGCCGCACGGCCCTCGGCCTCGTGTACGCGCCAGGGCAGAGCGGCAAGCCATTCCTGGCGTATCACATGTGGTTCGAGGCATTCGTGAACGGCGATTGGGTCGCCCTCGACGCGACGCTCGGCAAAGGCTCAGTGGGGCCGGGGCACATCAAGATCACCGACGCCCACTGGCACGAGGAGCGAACCTTCGCCCCGCTGCTGCCCGTGTTGCGTGTGCTGATGGCGACACCGAAGGTGGAAGTGCTGAGCGTGACGGAACGATGACGTGGTACCTGGTGCCCAGGACTCGACGCCAGGCCATTCGGGCATGAATCGGAGGAAGATTTCTCGGCGTGCCTCGTGAGTGGGCAATCTGCATCTCTGCCGCCACGAGATTTCGCACCAGAGGGGAAATCCTGACACGAGTTCCGCAAAACTGTCTCGAAGTCAACAAAAATAATCGCACTCACAGGTATTTCATCGGATGTCCTGATGTTTCATGCGTGACAGTCCCAAAGCCGGGATTCGAAACTCCCCCTGCTGTCGGGAAATCGTACTAGATTCTCCCGACACGCCTGCATCTTCGATTCTTCTCTCAACTTTGGTTCTATCCGGCCCTTCACTTGCAAAGTCACTGTGCGAGTTGCCCAACTCCACTCGAACCCCGCACCGGTTACGGAGGTGCGTCTGTGCCGATACTTTTTTTGAAGGATTTTGGAGTATGGATACTGTCACGCACCCTCAGCACGACGCGGGGACGCAGGACGAATTGGAGCACACGGGCAAACCACTCGTAATCCACCACCGGCTTCACCTCGACCAACCCTCGGCCTCGCCGCCCCCGATGGGCCATTCGGCACGCGAGACGGTTTCCGACACGGCGGCGGAAATCATGGTCGTTAAGGCACCACTGCCCCGACCGGCCGCGACGCCGATTTCGCTCAAACCGCCGCGAACCCGCCGGGCCGCGGTCATCGGTTGGTCGCTGCGGACGGCCCGCCGGGTCACGGCCGTTTCGCTGCTCCTGCTGGCGCTCTGGTTCTGGGCTCTGCCGTTCTTCTTCCCGGTGTCGAGCCGGGCAGTCATGAACGCGCAGGTCGTTCAAGTCCGCGCGCCGATCAGCGGCGAGGTCGCGCAACTCACCGTCGGCGTCGGCGACCCGGTCGTGCGCGGCGATCAACTCCTCCGCGTCACCGGTCGGAACACTGACGCCGGCTCGCTCGCCGGGGCCCGCGCTCGCCTGGCCGAACTCCAGGCCCGGCGTAGTCGGCTGGCAACCGAACAAGAGACGACCGTCGCCGCCCAAACGGTGTGCGAGGCCGACCTGACGCGGTACAAGGACGCCCTGGTGGAGATGCTCTCCGCGACTCGGGAGGAGGCCAAGATTCGCGTCGGCGTGGCCGAACTCGAACACCAGGTCGCCGAGCGGCGGCACGGGCGGATCAGCGGGCTGGCGGAGAGCCGGGCGGTCGGCGTGTTCGAACACGACGACACCCGCGACGCAGCCAAGGTGGCGAAGTCGAAGATTACGATGGAACAAGCCCTGCTGGAGCGGACCGAGAAGGAACTGAAGGCCGCCGAACAGTGCCTGTTCATCAACCGCGAGGCCCCGTACTACCAGACTC
>JBBQCQ010000513.1:0-3726 GCA_038318835.1 Gemmatales bacterium
GGTTGAACAGGAACAGCGGGTGGTAGCAGGTGCACTCGAAGTACCCGTTGTACGCCGACCCCTGCTGCTGGCCGTGGGTCTCGCTCACCGAGCTATCCATGTCGAGGACGAGCTTGGTGAGTGTGCGGTGGCGGTGGGCCCGGTCGATCCACCGGCCCGACACGTCCGAGATGTGCGTGAGGTTCGCCTTGGTGCCGAGCGTGTCCGTCTCGAACCTTGCCATCTCGCTGGTGGACGCCGCCGTGCGATCCTTGGCCCGGCCGCCGACCACGGCCCGCATCGTGGGATCGACGCACAGACGCTCGGCGTCGTTCACATCCTCGTACCCGGCGAGTCGGCTATAGATGGACTGGCGGAGGAGGGCTTCAAGACCGTGTTGCGTGTTCGGTCCGGTGCGGGAGTCATGCAGCCCGGTCGCCGCCGTGGTGGTCAGACCCAGGGCGTCGTCGAGTTCGCGGTAGGCGAGCAGGCCGGCGTCGCTGGTGACGGTCGAGCCGTGGAACTCCAGCTTGATCCGGCGGTCGAAATCGACCCGGAGGGGGTCAGTTCGGCGGTCACCCATTGGGTACCTCGGTCATACTGGCAGGATACGGTCGGAAACACAGGGAATCCCAGCGTTCCGGCGCATTCCCCGTGCCAACTCACCGATGCCATCTGGGAAATCCGGGCGAAAAAATGTCATCTTTTGTCAGGCCGATGATTTCGGCGTTTAGACCACTGCTCTAGCCCGAGGACGGCGTCACGGGCGGATCGCGTCTGACGCCGGGGGACGGGCCGGCGGGTGAACTGGGAGGCGTACTTGAGCCCACCGCACAGGCGGCAGACGAGGTGGGCGTGCGGCGGAACAAAGTACAGTAGATCGACCCGGCGGCCGCACCCAGGGCAAAGGAACCACCAGCGCCGGCCGCGCTCCGGCAGCGGCGTCGTCAGCGCCACGGAGTACTCGGCGGTCGGGCGGCCACGGTCGGCGGGGAGGAAGTGCCGCACGGCCAGGCGGGCGGGCCTGCGGTAGCCGCCGAGCAGCGGCTCGAACCGTCACTCCACGAAGACCGGCCCGACGGCCTGCCGGCCGCCTCGCCAGTCGCGGTACGACGCGCGGCACTGCACCGTGCCGGCGTGCAGTGCCGCGCCGACGGATTCTACCAGAAGTGACGCCATCGCCTTCCCCCATGTCGTCGGCATGTCGCCACGATTATGTCGCGGCCACGGCTGCGGGGAAGATGCAGGCCGGTCTCTCCTTCGACCCCGTTCGCCACGAGTTGAGCGAAGGAGAGTTTCATCTCACGCCTGCGGCGAATTGAAAAGGTCCGATTCCGCCATCGTCAACCGCGTAGCATTCGCTGGAGGCGACTGGAGGACGGCCGGAAGTGCTTCCCGACGCCTCTCGGATGTTAACCAGCATTTACCCGACTTGGGCCGCAACCCGCGTGGCTAACTCTTCATTCCGTTCGGCGTAGACCTGAGTGACGTCGGCGCGGGCGTGACCGAGCAACACTTGCGCGGCTTCCAACCCGTGCACCTTCCGAACCTTCGACGCGAAGGCATGCCGGAGTTGGTACGGGTGCCAGTGCGCGACGTTCGCCACCTTGCTGGCTTTGCCGACCGCGTGGGCAATTGCTTCGGGCGTGTACCGCTCACGCGGCAAGCGGACAGGATTCGCCTTCTTACGGCAGCGTTCCGACGGGGTGACCTTAGACTTCCGGTTGGCCCGCATCGCGGCGAACCGCTCCTCTCGCTGCCGGATCGGGGAGACTAGGGCTTCGTGCGGTGCGAACGTCCGGCCTTGCAAGTGGTCGGGAAGGATGGCGCGGGCTTTCGGCCCCAGGGGGATGGCCCGGTCGCAACCGTGATGCGCGGTCTTGTGGTGGACCGGCCGATAAACCCAGGTCTCGGCGGTCCGGTCGATGTCCGCCAGCCTCATCGCGCACGCCTCGCCCGGCCTCATCCCGGTGCAGTGCAGCAGCGCGACGATGGCCCGGACGTGCGGCGGGAGATGAGGCAGGGTCGCGTTTAGCACCTCCTCCGGTACGGGCTTGACCGGATCCGATTCGCGTGCTTCCGAGCGCCCTCGGCGGAGCCCCGGTAGGGCGCGGAGCGATTCGAGGTTGCTTGACGGGACGAGTTCCTCCGCCACGGCCCACTTCACCATGCGGCGGATGCGCTCGACGCGACGATTGATTTCGGTCCGGCAGAGTCCGGCCTCAACCATGCGTTGCCGGACGGCGCGGAGCGCCAGGGGGCCGAAGCCCGCCGCCGGCGTCGCGCCGTACATCTCGCGGACCGGCCGCAACGCGCACTTGACGTTCGCCAGTTCGCTCCCCGGGGAACCGTCGGGTTTCAAGTAGTACCGTTCGGCGTGTCGGAGGTACGCGAGCAAGACTTCGTTAATCGTGACGCCGTTGACGGGCTTCAAGCCGGCGGTCGGCGACACGGCGAGTTCGGCAACGAGCCGGGCGTAAGCGGATTTCGATTCTTCCGAGTTGAACGGGCCGGGAAGGAGCTTTTGCCGCCGCTGGCCGTGGGCGTCTGTCCACACGGCGCGAGCCTGGCCCGATTGGTTGTGCGACAGGTACGAGGGGACGGGATTTCGCTTCACGTCGCTTCTCCACTGAACTGTGGAATGTTTCCACAGTTCGGGCGTTTGGAGTAGCGTCCGGCGAAGGTCGGAGTAAGCGTGAAACGCTTCTACTTAAGGCTTTCTACAACTCCTCCGGTAGGATTCGAACCTACGACCCGCCGGTTAACAGCCGGCTGCTCTACCGCTGAGCTACAGAGGAATGACTTTCGTCCCCAGATTTATAGAGGACAACTGGCCCGGCAGCAAGGGGAGTCATTGAATAGCTTTTCACTCATTCTCCGGAGCACTCCCGATGCGGTTAGCCACTATCTTTTCCCCCCATGGGCCGACTGCGGCCCTCGTCGTGGGCGATCAGTTCATCGACATCCACGCCACCGATCCGGGGCTGCCGGGCTGCGTCAAGAATATCCTCGCGGCCTCGCCGGCTGTGCGACAGGCTGTCGCGGACACGGCCCACAGCCCGAAGGCCGTCGAGTACGCCGCCAATGCGGTGAAACTGATGCCGCCGGTGCCGAAGCCGAGCAAGATCGTGTGCGTTGGGCTGAACTACCGCGACCACGCCATCGAGGGCGGCAAGGCGATCCCTGCCGAGCCGGTCGTGTTCGGCAAGTTCGCCAACACGCTGATCGCCCACGGCGACCCGATCCGGCTGCCGAAAGTGAGTCAGAAGGTCGATTACGAGGCGGAACTGGTGGTCGTGATCGGCAAGAGCGGCCGCGACATCGCCGAGGCCGACGCCTTGAAGCACGTCGCCGGCTACACCTGCGGGCACGACGTGTCGGCCCGCGACTGGCAGTTCCGCGGCGAGGAGCGGCAGTGGATCATCGGCAAGACGTTCGACACGTTCGGCCCGACCGGCCCGCACCTGGTCACCGCCGACGAGCTGGGCGACCCGCATTCGCTCCAGGTGCAGTTCCGGCTGAACGGCGCGACCATGCAGAACTCGAACACGCGCGAGTTCATCTTCACGGTGCCGCAGTTGCTCGCGTACCTGACGCAGGTCGTGACGCTGGAGCCGGGCGACCTGATCTTCACCGGCACGCCGCCGGGCGTCGGCGGGGCGCGCAAGCCGCCGGTGTGGCTCAAGCCCGGCGACGTGGCCGAGGTCGAGATCGCCGGCATCGGCGTGCTGCGCAACCCGGTCGTAT
>JBBQCQ010000514.1:0-3717 GCA_038318835.1 Gemmatales bacterium
TCGAACTGGGTCCGCCCCGGAGGCTTCGCCGACGCCGACCTCGATGTCGAAGACGCCGCCCCGGACGCGAAAGCCGTGGTCCTGCGGTCCCGCGGCATGGACAACACTGGCACGAAGTTCACCGTCTTCACCTTCGCCGACTGGAAGAATCCCGCGATTATCCCCACGGTCGCGACCGGCAACGACGCCCACGCGCGGTTCGTCGGCGACGGCCGCCGCATCGTCGTGTCGGGCGAAGGGCGGCTGACGCTCCACGACGCCATCACCGGGAAGCCGATTGTCAGCGTGATGCCGAAGGCGGTCGGCGGCAACATGACACCCGTGGCCGGCCCCGGCGGCGAGACGATCGTCTTCGGGTTCAGCACCGGGGCGACGCTCTACCGCACCGGTCTTGCTGGTCGGACGGCACCCGAACCGCCGGTTGCGATGGCCGGCCCCAAACGGTTGCCCGTGCCCGACGCGGCGGCGCTGGCGACCGCGGAAAAGACCGTGAAGGAAACCTACGCTGCCGACTACGCAAAGAAGTTGCCCGCCGACCGCAAGAAGCTGGCCGAACGTCTGTTCACCGACGCGAAGGAGACGGCGACGGACGCCGCCGCCCAGTTCTTCATGCTGAAGGAGGCCACCGCCACCGCCACCGAGGTGTTCGACGCGGGCCTCGTCGTAAAGGTCGCTGACACCACGAACGAAATCTTCGACGTGGACGGGTTCGCCATCAAGCTCGCGGCCCTGGAGAAGATCGCGGCCGGCACGACCAACACCATCACGCTGAAGGCGACCGCCGAGGCCGTGCAGGAACTGGTCGAGGAGCTGGCCGATCGCGACGAGTACGAGAAGGCCGTGAAGCTGGCGACCATCGCGACCTCGTGCTACAACCGGGCGGGGGCGGCGGGATCGCAAAAGGACCTCGACTTCCGGCTGGCGCAACTGCGGAAATTGAAAGACGCCTTCGATGTCGTGAAGGCGTCGGCCGAGAGGCTCAAGGCGATGCCCGACGACCCGGACGCGAACAGTCAGGTCGGCCGCTTCCGGGCGTTCGTCCAGGGCCACTGGGACGACGCCTTCAAGATGCTCGCGATCGGCTCCGACGCCGACCTGAAGAAACTGGCCGCGATGGAACTGGCCGCCGCCACCGACGCTGACCTGAGCGATCTGAAACGCGGCGACCAGTGGAAGGAGTACGCCGCGAAGTTGCCAGAGGCCGAGCGGCCACCGGCGACGGCGCGGGCGAAGTTCTGGTACGCGAAGGCGCTCGTCGCGGCGAAGGGCGATATGGACAAGGCCGGAGCCGAGAAGAATCTGCGATTCACGAGCGGCACCACCGACTACTGGCCCGGACTGATCGCCGAGCAGTTCGTGCCGCGAAGCCGAAAGCTTAAGGGCGTGATCGAGTACGCGATCGACTTCAACACCGAGGCCCCCGACTTCGCGGTAAAGTGGTCGGGCGCGATCGTCCCGCCGGCACCGGGCCGGTACAAGATCATCGCCGAGACGCGCGACAACGTGCGGGTGACGATGGGGTCGAAGCCCGACCAGAAGAAGATTCTCGAAGCACTCGACAAGGGCCTGTCCACGAAGGAGGGCTACTACCTTTTCGGCGAACGGCCCGTCCCGATCCTGGTCGAGTTCGGCGGTGTGGTTCGCCGCGACCACGGGCTGAAGCTCAAGTGGATCCGCCCTGGCAGCAAGACCGAGGAACCGATCCCCGCTTCGGCGTTCTACCACAACAAGCTGGACGAGAAACTGGTGACGGAGAAGTAGCAGAGTCGCCGCAGGAAAAGCAAACGCCCCGGCATAGCCTGCCGGGGCGATGTCTATCTTGTTGGAATCATCCGCTCAGGCGATCTTTTTCTTCTTACCTTTCTTCGCTTTCTTGGTTACGGCCTTCTTCGCTTTCTTACCCTTCGCTTTCTTGGTTACGGCCTTCTTCGCCTTCTTACCCTTCGCTTTTGTGGACGCTTTCACCAGACCCACGGCTTTAAGTTTCTTGAATTCGTCCAGCGAGAGTTGCTTGTCCTTGTTGGTGTCGAGCTTCAGGAAGGTCGCCGCCAGGGCTGCCGGCGTGGCCTTCTTCATGCTCGTCATCACGTTCGGCAAGAACTCGAATTCTTTCAGGCTCAACTTTCCGTCGTTGTCGCCGTCGAGTTGCTTCAGCACCTTTTCCGGGTCGGTCTTCGAATCGTCGGGCTTCTTTTTCTTTTTGCCAGCGGCGTCCGCGGGGACAGCCAACAGAGTCGCCGAGAGAAACAGGAGGGTGAGTCGGGAGAACATGGGAGAATTTCCTGAAGGCGGGCGGTGTATATCAAGTAACCCCGTTCCCACCCGTTCCGTTCCGCTCAGCTTTCGGATTCTGAAAGAATTCGCCATCGCGGCCCAGCCGTGACGGCCCGGTATCGCCCGTAGCTTCGCGTGCCCGGGTGCCCGGCCATCGCCTCTTGCACAACTTCCGCTCGTGCCTTGCACCACTCGAGTTCCCGCGGTGCAGGTGTAGAATAAACTCACTCGTGCTTCTTCTCAGGTGTCGCGATGCCCTTGCCGGTTCGGTCGCTGCCGGTCATTCAGAATTGGGACTGCCACAGTTGCTCCGACTGTTGCCGGTCCTACGCCGTGGAGGTGACGGTCGAGGAACGCGACCGCATCGTGAACCAGAACTGGGACGCCGAACCCGATCTGAAGGGCGTGCCGATCTTCACGACCGAGGCCGACGGCATCACGCTGGCGCACCGCGACGGGGCGTGCGTGCTGCTGGGGCCGGACAATCGCTGCCGCATTCACGCGAAGTTCGGGGCGGCCGCTAAGCCGCTTGCGTGCCGGGTGTACCCGCTGGTGCTGGTGCCGACCGGCGACCACTGGCGGGTCGGGCTGCGATACAGTTGCCCCTCGGTGGCCAAGAACGAAGGCCGGCCGATGTCCGCCCACGCGAAGGACGCCGCCGGCTACGCCGCCGAGTTGGAGACACGGGCCGGCGTGAAGGATTTGCCCCCGCCGCCGCTCGAAGGCACGCAGACGGTGCCGTGGCCGGACCTGTCGCGGTTCGTGGCGGCCTTCGTCAAACTGCTGGCGAACGAGGCCAAACCGATGGAGCGGAAGCTTCGCCGGTTGCTGCTGCTGACGAGTCAGTTGCGCATCCTGACCTACGAAAAGGTGACGGGGAACCGGCTGACAGAACTGGTGAACGTCCTCGCGGAGGCGACCGAGGAAGACGTTCCGGCGGCTGCGGATGTGCCGCCGCCGGGGTGGGTCGGGCGGATGGTCTTCCGGCAACTCGCGAGTGTTCACGCCCGCGTGGACCGCGGCCCCGACGCCGGCACGATGCCGACCGGTGGGTGGCTGCGTCGCATGAGGGCCGGCTACCGCTTCGCCGTTGGCACGGGCCGTGTGCCACGGGTGAACAGCCTGCTTCCGCCGGAGATTCGCTTCGATGTCGGCGAACAGTTCGCCGGCTCACTGCCGGCCGAGGCGGAACAGCTCTTCCTGCGATACTTCCGCACGAAGCTGGAATCGATGCAGTTCGCCGGGCCGATCAACTTCCACCTGCCGTTCTGGGCCGGCCTCGATTCGCTGATCCTGGTCTTCCCGATGACGCTCTGGCTGGCCCGCCTCCTCACCACTACCGAGCGCCCGCGGGCGGTGGCCATCCGCGAGGCGTTGCGGGTGATCGACAACAGCTACGGGTACAACGCTCTCGTCCGCCGCAAGCTGCCCGGCAACCTGCGG
>JBBQCQ010000515.1:0-3716 GCA_038318835.1 Gemmatales bacterium
GAACGGGGAACTCAAGGGGCAGAAGATCGGCAGTTCCGACGTGACGAAGCAGTACACCGACACCGAGAGCCGTCTGAAGGCCGCGCGGGCGATGGAACTGCGATTGCTCGCGATCATCAAGGACGGCAAGGGGGAGATCAAGCAACTGCTCGAAGCCGAGAAGGAACTCGGCGTGTGGCGGACGAAGATCGAGGAGTACGAGGGGGAACTGCGGTATTACTCCAACCTCGCGGCCCTCAGCACGCTGACGATCACGCTGGCCGAGAAGGACATCCGCGTCGCGGCCGGCATCACCGAGAACGAACGGGTGCAGGCCGGCATCGAAGTCGAGGACGTGGACAAGGCCTTCCGCGACGCGCTCGCGGCCGTGGCCGAGGCGAAGGGCCGCGTGACGAAGTCGGAACTGAAGCAACTGTCGGCCGGACAGTTCAACGCCCTCGTGTTCTTCGAGGTGTCGCCGGAGGCGGGCGGGCCGTTGCGGGATCGGTTGAAGCAACTCGGCCGCGTGGCCCGGCTGGAGATCGACCGCGTGCAGACGGCCGACGGCGGCCCGCCGGTGAAGGATGTGAAGGTCTCGCGCGGCTACACGACGTTCCAGGTGCAGTTCTACAACCTCGCGAACGTCGCCCCGCGGGAAACGGCCGTGGTGCAGGTGGCGACGGCCGATGTGGTCGCCACGTTCCGCACACTCCGCGACGCCGTCGAGAAGGCGAAGGGCCGCGTGGTGACGGCCCAGGTGAGTGAAGGCGAACGGCAGAACGTGTCGGCCCAGTTCGACTTTGAGGTGAAGCGGACGGAAGAGGTCTCGGTGCTGGCAGCCCTCGCGGTCGCTGGCGATGTGGTGAGCCGGACGGTGAGCCGTGCCCCGGAGAGCGATAGCGTGACCGATACGAAGGTCGCGTTCCGCACGATGTTGTTCAACGCCGCCCGACTGAAGCCACGGGAGACGGCGACGCTGGCAATCGAAGTGTCGGATGTGGAAGGCACGGCCGCGGTCCTCTCGGCCCAGGTGGCGGATGCGAAGGGGCGGGTGGTCGATTCCCAGGTGTCCCACGACCGCGGCGGGAAGCTGACGGCGAGACTGCTGTACGATGTGCCCCTGCCGGCGGCGGCCGGCGTGATCGAGAAGGCGAAGGCGGCCGGCACCGTTCGCGTGCAGCAGTCGAACCGCGACCCGGCGGCCACCGATGGCAAGTTCGCGACGGCACGCATCGAGGTGACGCTGTCCAACACCGACCCCATCGTGGCGAAGGAAGACGGTGTGTGGCCGCAGGTGCGGAAGGGGCTGACCTATAGCGCGTCGGCCTTGCTCAGCAGCCTGACGTGGGTGATCTTCGGGTTGTGCGTGGTGCTGCCATGGGTGGTGCTGATCTATTTGATCGCCCGTGTGCTGCGGCGGTTCGTGCGGCCAACGCCGGCCCCAACCACCCCGCCCGCCGCTTGACGGCCCCGCCCCGCGACGTTCGTCGCGGGGCTTTTCGGGTTGTAGTGGTTGCGGAGCTTACGAAGACTCAACACTGCTCGCCTTCGTCCTCGACAGGTCTTCGTAATCGTTATAGATTGCACGGATTCCTACCCGGAGGCGATCCCCGTGCTGCGACGATTCGCATTGATCCTGATGCTCGGCACCCTGATGATCCAGGTGTCGGCCGAAGACCCACCCCAGACCGTTCAACAACTCGAAAAGCAGGTCGCCGATCTCCAGGCGAAGCTGGCCGAACTCAAGAAAAAAGCGACACCCGAAAGCGGCAAGAAGACGCTAAGCATCGCCGACGCCGACCAGTGGCGGTCGCTTCGCACGCCGACGATCTCGAACGACGGCAAGTGGTTCGCCTACCGAGTCGCCACAACGGAAGGCGACGGAGAAGTCGTGTTGCGGAACCACACCGACGGCAAGGACACGAAATTCCTCACGTCGTCCGGGTTCGGCCCGCTGACCTTCTCGTTCGACTCGAAGTGGTGCGCATTCACGTACACGCCCGCCGCCCCGAAAGGTTTGTCGGGCATCATCACCGCGACAATGCCGAAGCCGAAGGCGAAGGTGGCGATCGTGAACTTGGCGACCGGCGACAAGACAGAACTGGAAGGGTTCAGCAGCGTGCAGTTCTCCGGCGAGGCCGCCACACACGTCGTGATGCGAAAGACGGCGGATGCCTCGCCTAGCACGCCGACGGTCCTCGGCATTCCGTTGCCGGCTGGCCTCGTTCCGCAACCGAGCAGCCCGTCGTCGAATGGGTCGGACCTGGTCCTGCGAGAGTTGGCGACCGGCAGTGAACTTGTTCTCGGGAACGTCGCGGAGTTCGCCTTCGACAAGAAGGGCGGCTACCTCGTCATGCTCATCGACTCGGCCGGGCAACTCGGCAACGGCGTCCACCTGCGCGACATGAAGACGGGTGTCGTGCTACCCGTCGAAACCGACAAGGCCATTTATCGCTCGCTCAACTGGCACGAAAATCAGGCCGCGTTCACGGTCGTCAAGGCAGTCGAGGACAAGGCCTACGACGGAAAGTGGAACACGATTCTCGGCTTCACCGAGCTTGGCCCGAAGCCGACGAAGGTGGCCTACGACCCGAAGGAGGACAAGACCTTCCCGGCCGACATGGGTATCAGCTCCAATCGTGGGGTGAGTTGGACGCACGACCTGGGTGCGTTCGCCTTCGGCATCGCCGAGCAAAAGAAGAAAGACGCCGCGAAGAAGGACGCCACCACGACTCCGAAGGAATCGGCCGTTTCGGTCGGACCGCCGAAGCCGCCGGGCAGTGGCGGCGCGAAGCCGGACCTCGTCATCTGGCACTGGAAAGACGAACGCCTTCAGCCGATGCAGGCCCTACAATCGTCGGCTGACAAGGCCGTGACGTACCTAAGCCTTTACCACGTCAAGGACAAGAAGTTCGTGCGGCTCGCCGACGAGACGGTGCGGAATGTGCAACTTGCCCCGAAGCATCAGACGGCCATCGGCACCGACCCGAAGCCCTACGAGTACCTCGCCAACCTCGACGGCCGGCGGTACTCGGATGTGTACGTGGTGGACGTGAAGACAGGAGCGAAGAAGAAGGCCCTCACGAAGGCTCGGTTCTACTTCGGCCCTTCGCCGACCGGCGGGCAGTTTCTCTACTACGAAGATGGTCACTTCTACGTCTACGACCTTGCGGCCGGCAAGCTGACGAACGTGACGGTGTCGGTCAAGGACACAACTTTTGTCGATGCCGAGGACGACCACAACGTCGCCAAACCGCCGACGCGGCCGGTTGGGTGGGCGAAGGACGGCAAGCACGTCCTGCTCTCCGACGGCTGGGACTTGTGGAAGGTGGCCACCGACGGCAGCGGCGGCGAGAACTTGACGGTGAACGGCAAGAAGGACGGCATCCGCTACCAGGGTTTCAGTCAGTTCGAGCCGGATAAGATCGAGCCGGGATTCGACTTCAGCAAGCCGGCGTTCACGTCGCTCTACGGCGAGTGGACGAAGAAAGACGGCGTCGGCCAGATCGCCCCCGGCAAGCCCGGCGTGGCCGTGCTGGCGTGGGACGATTGCAACTTTGGCCCACTCGCGAAGGCCCGTAACGCGGACGTGTTCTACTTCACGAAGGAGACGAACCAGGACGCGGCGAACTACTACGTCGCCGGCCCCACGTTCATGGAGACGAAGAAAGTCAGCGACTCGAATCCGCAGCAGGCCGGCTACAACTGGTCGGCCGGGGTGAAACTGATTGACTACA
>JBBQCQ010000516.1:0-3711 GCA_038318835.1 Gemmatales bacterium
GAACTCGACCCGCGGTTCCTGCTGCGGACGCTCGGGTTCCTGCTGTTCCGCACCGACGTGGGCCTGGTGCAGACGCCGCAGCACTTCCGCAACCCCGACCCGGTGCAGTACAACCTGCTCGGCGGGCGGGCGTGGACGGAGGAACAATTCTTCTTCATGACGATCGCGCAGTCGTCCCGCGACGCCTACGGCAACGCCTTCTGCGTCGGCAGCGGGTGGGTCGTGCCGCGGGCGCGGCTGGCCGAGCTGGGCGGATTCCCACAGGCGTCGATTTGCGAAGACCTGGAGATCACCTACGCGCTCAAGGCCCGCGGCTGGCGGTCGCTATTCCTGAACGAACCGCTCGCCATCGGGCTTGCGCCGGAGAGTGTGCCCGAATACATCAAGCAGCGGGCGCGGTGGTGTTCGGGCACGATCCAGCACGCGTACATCAAGACCGGTCCGTTCCGCGGCCGCGGCCTGTCGTGGCTCGATCGGCTGTTCTACCTCGAGCCGATCCTGTACTGGTTCACGTTCCCGTTCACGGTGCTGATGCTGTTCGCCCCGGCCGTGTTCTGGCTCACCGGCGCGTCCGCGATCCCGGGGGCGAGCGAGGGGCTGTATCAAATCTTGTTGCCGCGGTTCGTCGCCGCGTGGGTCGTCATGTACTGGTTGTCGGAGGGCCGCGTGATTCCGCCGATCTCGGCCGTCCAGCGGTCGCTCGGGGCGTTCCACTTCACGGCCGCCCTTGCGAAGGCCGTGGTGCGGCCGTTCGGTCGCCCGTTCCAGGTGACCACGAAGGGGCAGGCCCGCGACCGCGTGGTCGTGCAGTGGCCCATGCTCCGACCGTTTGCCGTGCTGGCCGGGCTGACCATGTTCGGAATGGCCATGAACCTGACGGGGTGGTACGAAGTCGTGACTTTGAACGCGCTGACCGCAGTCGATGTCGCATGGAGCGGGTACGCGCTGACACTGTTAGCGTTGTGCCTGCTCGTATGCGTCGAGCGGCCAAAGGCCGGGTCTGCTGACGCGCCGGAAGTTCGACGCGGCAGCGCACTTGGTACGGTTACTGCCCTAACCCGCCGGGTGTTCGGTTAGAAAATGGGGGCTTGATTTCGTCGAGAATTGTGTGGGTACGAAAAAAAACCGGGCACGGTTTCCCGTGCCCGGACCAAGCATACTTTTGGGTCCCGTCCATCCCTTGGGCAGCCTGGCTGCTTAAACTGCTCCCCCCTCGGAGCAGAACAAGCCAACAGAAAGTTCCCGTTTGCACGGGACCGGGCGACACAAAAACTGCCGTCCGGTTTCGTTCGTGGCGGCGACTCGCGTCGTCGCTGCGAACACCACTTATCTAGATCGCGATTCCGTGGTGTGCAAGAAAAAGAAGGATATTTCTCGTTCCGGCAGTCGCACGTCAATCTCGATCCCAACCGACCTCGAAACGGATCAAGGCTGAGTCACGGCCCGGGCGGCAACCGGTTGCCAGTCGGCCGGTATCGGCCGACGAAGCTCTTCTCCGGAGTATCGCCAGAAGTCCAGCGCGTCTTCGCCGAGCTGCCACGAATAAGCCGCCGGTCGGCCGTTGATGTGGGTCGGGAAATCGACCCGGCCCGTTTGGGAATCTACCAACGACACACCAAGCGTATCTAACTCGTGAACGGCTCCTTCCAAACTCTTCTCAGATGCCGCAATCGCATCCTGGATGGCGTACCGCCGTTCGCGACTCACCCAGGTCAAGGACCGCCGATATTCGTCGAGCGTGTCCCGTTCCGGGGCGAGCGTGTTCAGCCGATCCGTCGTGTCCACGATGTCCGTCACGATGCTACGAACTAAGGGTAACATCTGGCGGGCGGTCCTTAAATCCAGATTCACTTCTTTCCGCCGCAACTTGTTCGCGGAGTTGGACGCAGGTTTGGGAGAACTGTTCATCTTTCGCTCTCCGTTAGAGTTTGTCACCGATCTTGTCGGTGCTTGTGATATTGTATGTCTCACTTCTTCACAAAAGGTACTACGGTTGGGTCGCAGCATTCGATTTCTGGAAAAAAACTTCTGCTGCCGTGCTCATGAGTTAACGCCCGTCGGGGGAATCCTTGCACGGGTTTGGCATTGGTCGAAATTCGCTCTATAGTTCGCCTAGAAGTTAACGGTTTTTGTCCCGCTTCATCCCTCGGCCACGACGCACCATGTCCGTGCCTGCCGTCAATCAATCTGCTGTCTGGCTGGTCAAGGAATTGACCGCCGCGCACGTCTTTGAACAGGCCCAACTCGCTCCGTACCTGTCCGAGTTCAAAGCGCTGCACCGGGGGGGTGGCGACGCGGTCGTGCTCGCCGAGTACCTGGCCAATAGCGGGTTGCTCACGGAGTATCAAGCCGGGCGGGTGCTGGCGGGGGAAGCCGGGCGATTGGTCCTCGGGCCGTATTTGCTGGCCGAGCCGGTCGGCAGTGGCAGCTTCGGCGAGGTCTTCCAGGGCGTGGGGCGGTCCGACCGCAAACGGTACGCGATCAAGGTTCTTCCCCTCCGCAGTCTGTGGAACGTCCGCCAGGCCAAGTCACAGCTCGCCGCCTTCGCCAGTTTGCCCGCCCACCCGGCCGTCGTCCCGTTCGTGGACGTCGACTCGGCCGGCGGGTCGCACTACCTCGTCTGGCCGTTCGTTGAGGGGGTCAACCTCGCCCACCGAGTGCACGAGAAGGGTCCGGCCTCGGTCCCGGTGGCGGCCCTGCTCATGATGCAAGCCGCCCAGGGGTTGGCCGTCTGCCACGCGGCCGGCATCGCCCACGGCTTGTTGAATCCGTCGAACCTTCTCATCGGCCCCGACGGACAGGTGCGAATACTCGATCTCGGCGTCGGCGCGATTTTGTCCGACAACCTGGCCGACGACGAGTCGATGCTCGACACCATGTCGTCCGCTCACGCCACCCTGGGCATGCTCGAGTGCTGTGCCCCGGAGACGCTCAACGCGCCGACTCTCCGCGACCCGGCCGGCGATGCGTACAGCTTCGGGTGCATCTTCTACTACCTCCTCACGGGCCAGATGCCGTTCGCCGAGGGGAATGTGGTCGACCGCGTGCTCGCGCACCAACTCCAGCCCCCGCCGTCCGCGCGGGAGATGAACTCGACCGTCCCCGCCTGGCTCGACGACCTGATCCAACGACTCATGAGCAAGTCGCCGGCGGACCGGCCGGCGTCCATGGCCGAGATTGCGGACACCTTGTACGCCGAGACCTCCGACGCCTTTGTGGAACTGCCGGAGCCGAAGGCCAGCTCCCCTGCGGCCAAGTCGCAGACGCAGGTCGATACCCCGCCCCACGCGCGGAGTTCGGCCGCGACCCTCGGGCCGATCAAGACACTTCCGCCGGCCCGGTCGGCCTCGCCGCCGTCCGCCGGCGATATCGACTTCGGCGACTACGAACCGCCCGACGAGAGCAGCAACCACGATTGGACCTCCGCCCGCCACCCGCAACCGGCGGAACCGATCCGCCCGCCGGCCCCCCTGTCGGGCACGATCCCCTTGCGAATCGAGCGGCCGGGCCGGGCGTCGTCCACGACAGAGCTGCCGTCGCCGGTGAAGTACACGACCACGGGCGACCCAACGACGAAAACAGCCTCCCAGGCCGGAACCCCGGCCGTGCCGACGTTCGCGCAAACCTGGTGCTTCTGGGTCAAGTCCTGGTTCCGGGCGTGGCGGCCGCGGTCGTGCGATCTGCTACAACTGAGCGTGTTCGGCCCGCCCC
>JBBQCQ010000517.1:0-3708 GCA_038318835.1 Gemmatales bacterium
AACTGCTTGACGCGCGGCACCACGTTGGCCCGCAGGTTCCGCCACGGCCGATTGCAGTGCGGTGTGGCGACAACGTGCGTGACGCCGTCGGCGACGTAGAACTTGGCCATCGCCAGCGCGATGTCGAGCGACTTCGGGCCGTCATCGACGCCGGGCAGGATGTGGCAGTGCAAATCGAGCATGCATGTGATTCTACCAACGCGAGGAATACGGGAAGAGTTGGCCACAGATGAACACGGATGAAAACGGATCAAAACCAAATCCATTTTTGATCGGTCTTTTCTGATCTGTTTTTCCGTGTTCATCTGTGGCCGAGATTCTTCCGAAGTCTACCGCCGCCCGCTACCATGAACGCACGATGGGTAAGCACCTCTTCCAGGTCGGCGTCGGCAGCGGCGGCATTGTCGTGCTCGACCTCCTCGCGCGGGATGAACGCTTTACCCGCGTCACGCTCGTCGAGCCGGACGCCTACAAGCCGCACAATGTCCACCGGCATCTCTTCCCGCCGGTGGCCGGCGGGCGGCTCAAGGTCGAACTCGCGGCCGAGTGGCTGACGCAGCTTCGCCCCGACCTCCGCGTGGACGTGCTGGCGTGCGACCTGACCGACGTGAGCCGGCAGGATGCGATTCGCGAAGCGGTCGCGACGTGCGATGTCGGCGTGTGTGCCGTCGATAACGAGCCGGCGAAGTTCCACTTCGACCACCTCATGCGGCAACACGGCAAACCCTGGACGCTCGGCGAAGTTCTCTCCGGCGGCATCGGCGGGTGGGTTCATGCGTTCTCGCCCGACGGGCCGTGCTACGGCTGCCTCGCCAGCCACCTGAAGCGCGAAGGGCCGACCGATTCGCCCGCCGCTCCGCCGCCGGACTACGCGAACCCCGGCGGGCCGATTGCGGAAACGACCGTGCCCGCGAACAAGGCGAGCATCGCCACTATTGCGAGCTTGCACGCGGTTCGCACGCTGGATTTGCTCGATGGGCCGGCGGAGTTTTCGTCGCTACTGTTGACGCTGGCCCGCGTGCCGGGCGTGTTCGACGAACCGTACCGCACGCACCGCCTGCGTGTGGCCAAGTCCCTCTCGTGTCTGGTCTGTTCGGCCGTCCCGGTGAACGCCACCGGGGAGGAACTCGATGTGGCACTCGATCAGGTACTCACTCGGTTGGCTCATGAATGACCTCCTCCCCGCGGCCCGCGGTCGACCCGGTTCGCAAGCTGTGCATGTCCGCTACGAGTCGGCCGGCCTCGTGCTGCACGAGCTACCGGTACCCGCGTCGGCCGAGGCGGTCGTCGTCGAGGTGCTGTTGCGCCTGCCCAGCGCCGCCCGACAAAAGGCCGACTTCACGTTGCGCATCCCCGGCTTCGAGCCGGTGCCGCCGGAGAGCCTGCGGCGGGACGACCGCGACCCAAACCGCTACCGCCTGAACTTCCGCCTGCCGGTGCCGCCGTTTTCGGCGCGGGCGGAACTGCTCTGGCGGAACCACCTGCTATCGGAAGTCGCCATCCCGGTGCTGAACCTCGACGAGTTCCTGAGTCAGTTGAAGGTGACGAACCCGACCGTGGGCGTACAGATCGCCGACCGTTCGGTGACGGCGCAGACCTTCGTAGCCAGTCAGTGTCGCGGGCTGACGACGGCCCTGGTGCTGAAGTCGGCGTCGGCCCTCGTGCCGCTGGCACAGGTCGGCGTGCGCGTGGTCTTCCGTTCGGAAACATCCGCCGCGGAACAAGTGGTGCCGGTGGCGTTGACGAGTTCGCAGTTGAACATGAAGGAAGCCCTACTGACGGCGTCGCCGCCAAAGTTGCCGCGGCGGGCGGGGAACTACACGGCCACGTGGTACGCCGGGAATCGCGAACTGGCCGTGCTGCGAATGCAGGCGGTGACGGGGGCGAAGTTCGTGCAGTCGCTGCGCATCTCCGACACGCGGTTCGTGGTGGCGGACAAGGTCGGCGTACTGCGGTTCGTGCGGCACGCCCCGCCGCCGGGCAGCGAGTTCGTCCGCATCGGGCCGTGCTTCGTGCTCGCCAGCAATCAGCCGGGCATGGCCGGGTGGATCACGCTGAAGGCCGTCGGCACACCGGGAAACGCTGAGCCGCCGGTGCAAGCGGAACAGTCGGTGCTGGTGACAGACGGCCCGACGATCTTCGCGCCGGGTCTGTTCGATCTGCCCGCCGTCGCCGGCCTGACCGGCTTCGAGTTGCGGCACAAACTGGCCACGCTCGGCGCGATGTCGCTGCACCCGGTGCCGACGGCGAGCTTCAACGCCGAGGGCGGGTTCAAACCGCCGCCCGACTTCTCGTGGACGCCGACGGCCGAGGAGGAGTTGGCCGAGCGATTGGCGAAGCTGATGAAGGAGGGGTAAGGGGCGAAAGCCCAAGGACGGCCGTGCCGGGGCTTTCGCCCACAACTACCGGCGTTCCCACGGCAGGCGGTCTTCGTCGTACAGACGCGGGCGGCGCAACGGGCGCATCGCTTCATAGCTCTGGTACGCGAGCAGGAACAGAAACAGTGTCATCATCGGGCCAGGGATCAGCCACCGGAACCAGCCCGGCCACTCAGTATAAATCTGCTCGCGCAAACTCTCCGGGCCGAAGTTCACGATCACGCCGACCACGCCCAGGAACACCGCGAGGCTGAACGACACCTGCTGCGTTCGCAGGTCCGGCTGTCGGGCACGGCCGAGGACCAACCCTTCGCGCAAGATGCGGCTGCCGTCCAGCGGCCAGATCGGCAGCAGGTTGAACAGCGACCAAAATAGGTTAATCAGGAACAGGAACCGATACGCGACGCCCAGGTAGGCGTGCCCGCCGGCCCACCCGGTGAGTTCGTTGCTGCCCCAGATCAGGCCCATCAGCAGGAACCCCGCCGCGGGACCGGCCGCGGCGATCAGCAATCGCCGCACGGCCGACGGCGACGGGTACGCGGGAATCGCCAGGCCGCCGAAGACGAGCAGTTCGATGCGTGCCGGCGAGCCGTAGTGCCGCATCGCGACGGCGTGGCCGAGTTCATGCCACAGGATCGACACGAACCCGCACCCGATCCAGATCAGGCCGAAGTCGAACCCCGCCCGGAAGGCCGGTTCGCCGAGCAGGGCCATGCCGAGCCAGAAGAACGGGTTCACCGTCACCGGGAACGGGCCGAGGCGGAACCGCAGATCGAACGGGGTCCGTTGCTGGTGGAATAACAAGGGCAGCGTCTCGCGGAATTTGGGTCGGGCGGCCGATTTCCTGTTGGCACGGCCGGTCGCTCCCACAATCATAGCGGAAGAACACACGCCCCGAGCGGAGGTCCGTCATGCTGTCGTCGAGCTTGAACCCCCGCGTGGCCGTTTACACCGGCACGTTCGACCCTGTGCATCTGGGCCACCTCGACGCCATTGCTCGCGGCAGTCGCCTGTTCGATACGCTCATCATCGGCGTCGGCATCAACCCCGACAAGCAAACCCTCTTCACCCTCGACGAGCGCGTGGAGCTGCTGCACGACGTGTGTGCCAACCTGCCGAACGTGGAGATTCACAAGTTCGAGGGGCTGGCCGTCAAGTTCGTCCGACAGGTCGGTGCCCGCATCATGCTCCGCGGCCTACGGACGCTCTCCGACATGGAGTACGAGTTCGCCATGTCGCTGATGAACCTGCACCTCGACCCGGAGTTGGAAACAGTCTTCCTGATGGCGAAGGAAGAATTCTCGCACATCAGCAGTTCGCTCATGCGGCA
>JBBQCQ010000518.1:0-3701 GCA_038318835.1 Gemmatales bacterium
GGATCACCCCGACAAGAACGCGGTGTGGGAACAAATCCTCCGCGAGTGCGGCGGCGAACGCGCCATGCAGGGCGGCAACAAGAACAACTTCGGCAATTACAGCGGCGTGGCCGAGGACGAACTCGCCGCCGAGATCCGCCAGCATACCGACTCGTTCGCCAGCGTGCCGGTCATCTCGTTCGGGTGGGTCGCGGTGTTCATTATCCTGTACACGCTGCTCATCGGGCCGGTCGAATACTTCATCCTGAAGAAAGTGTTCAAGCGGCTCGAACTGACCTGGATCACGTTCCCCATCATCGTGCTGACCGTGAGTGCCATCGCGTACTTCTCGGCCTACGCCCTGAAGGGCAGCGACATGAAGGTGAACAAGGTCGATCTGCTGGACATCGACCCGGCGACGAACCGGGTGTACGGGCACACGTGGTTCACGGTGTTCAGCCCGCGGATCGATACGTACAAGGTCGGCATCGAGCCGGGCGAGCGGTGGGCGGCCGACGGACAGGGCAGTGCCCTCGTCGATTGGGCCGGAGCCGGGTCGGGCCGCAAGAGCAGCTTCTTCCGCCGGTCGTACTTCTACCAACTCTCGCAGCCCGGCGAGTCGTCGCCCCCCTTCTCGAACGGGCTGGTGAACGTGCCGATCCAGGTCTGGTCCACGAAGGCCTTCGCGGCCGACTGGACGGGGGCCATCGACCGCACCTCCCCACTGGTGGCGTCCGACCTCAACCACCCGCCGGCCCAACCCGAAAATGTGGTCGGTACGTTCACGCTGAATCTGCCTTTTCCGGAACTGCAAGACGTGTACCTCGTCTACGCCGGCAAGGCCTACAAGTGGGACCCGATCACGTCCGGCGTGCCGGTGAACGCCTTCCTCGACGAGAACAAGGTCGATGCCGAGTGGCTGCGGAAGCTGTCGGCCCTCTCCGGCTTCGTGCCGCAAACGGGCGGCCCGCGGTCGAATCCGGTGAAGGTCTCGACCGGCCTCGCGCCGATCTTCGCCGCGATGTTCCACGACGAAGCCCAGCGCATCGACGACACGGCCGCCCCGCGGAACGCGACCCTGCGGCGGCTCGATCAGTCGTGGCGGCTCTCGCCGTTGCACCGCGACGAAATCCTCATCGTCGGCCGCGTGCCGATTGAACGGGACAGGCCGGCCGAGGAACTGCTGACCGACCCAGCCTCGCCGTCGCCGACGAAACTCTGGCTCCGCGACCTCCCCGGCGGCCCCAAAAAACGCGACCCGCAGCAGGGCACCTTGCAACAAGAAACTTTCGTCCGAGTCTATGTGCCGGTGAAACCGTTCAAGAAATGATTGGCCACAGATAAACACAGATGAACACGGATAAAATCCAAGAATTGATTTCGTTCTTCATCTGTGTTTTTCCGTGTTCATCTGTGGCTAATTTCTCTTCGAGACACCCATGATCGAAACGCGCGACCTGACGAAGAAGTACGGCGACCTGTTCGCCCTCGACCGGCTGACGCTGAAGCTCGAACAGGGCGATGTGTTCGGGTTCATCGGGCCGAACGGGGCCGGCAAGACCACGACCATGCGTATCCTGGCCACCCTGCTGAACCCTAGTTGGGGTGAGGCCAGCGTGTGCGGGTACAGCATCTACACCGGGTCGAAGGACATCCGCCGCAGCATCGGGTACATGCCCGACTTCTTCGGCGTGTACGACGACATGAAGGTCATCGAGTACCTCGAATTCTTCGCCGCCGCCTACCGCATCAAGGGTCCGGAACGCCGCAAGAAGTGCGATCAGGTCTTGGACCTGGTAGAACTCGGCTACAAGCGCGACGCCCTCGTGACGAGCCTGAGCCGCGGCATGACGCAACGCCTGGGGTTGGCCCGCGTGCTGTTGCACGAGCCGCAAGTGCTACTGCTGGACGAACCCGCGTCCGGCCTGGACCCACGGGCACGGATCGAGATGCGCGAGTTGATTAAGGAGCTTCGCAAGATGAACAAGACGATCATGGTGTCGTCGCACATCCTGCCGGAGTTGGCCGACATCTGCAACAAGATCGGCATCATCGAGCGCGGCAAACTGATCTTCAACAACGACGTGGCGTCGGCCATCAAGCAGGTGCGGCAGAAGCACATCTACATCGTCTCCGTCGGCAAGGAGTCGAACGAACTGGCCGCGAAGAAGCTGGAAGGCCACGCCGACATCGAGGGCGTGGAACTGACGAACGAGGCCGAGTCGATCAAGGTAACGATGAAGGAAGCTGGCGCCGACGGCAGTTTCATCCCGGAGCAACTGATCGCCGAGGGGTTCAAGTTGAAGGCGTTCCAGGAAGAAGAGATCAACCTGGAAGACGTGTTCATGCGCATCACGAAGGGCATCACGAACTAAAAGTAGGTCGGCCCTGCCGGGGCCGACCTACTCAGAACCGCACGGAGGTTTCGCCATGTCCCGCTTGTTCCTTCCCGCCCTCGCGCTTGCCGTGTGGGCCGGCACGCTGCCCGCGGCCCCCGCACGGGAACCGACCGCGACGCCCGGCGCAAAACTGCGACAGGCCCTCGACGAAGTCAACGACACCGTCTTCGAGGGGAAGACGCTCGCCGAGGTGGCCGCGTACTTCAAGGGCAAGCTCAAGGCCGAGGTGCGGTTCGACGCCACCACCATGATGGGCCTGGGCCTCGACCCGGCCGCCCCACTGTTCGCGGTGAAGGTTCGCGAGGGCAAACTGCGCGACGCCCTGAAGGCCGTCCTTTTGCCGGCCAACCTGACCTACGGCGTGGTCGGCGGGTCGGTGTTCCTCGGCCCGGAAGAGGCGGTCAGTCAGCAGCAGATGCGCCAACGGGTCACGCTCGACGGCGAGGCCACGACGCTGTCGGGCCTGGTGAAGTCGCTGGCCGACGAGAGCGGGGCGAACCTCGTGCTCGATCCGCGGATCGAGGAGAAGGCCAAGAAGGCGGCGGTGAAGTTGAAGCTGGCCGACGTGCCGCTGGAGACGGCCGTGCGACTGGCCGTGGAGGTCGCGGGGTTTGGTACGGTGCGCATGAGCAACGTGCTGTTCGTCACGAGCGAAGAGCGGGCCGAGAAACTGCGGGCCGTCGCCGATGGCCCAACGCCGGTTGCCCCGGCCACCCCGATTTTCCCGCTCAACCCGCCGCCCGTCGGGCCCGTTCCTGTTCCGCCGCTCCGATAAGTTCGAACGGAACTGCTAGCAAAGACACGATCCAGGACGTTCACCGACAAACGTGTGGGATACGGCAGCTTGAAGAGTATCTGGAGCGAGGTGTTCAACCAAACGGTGTGACTCGCCGGGAATCTCCGGCGAGTCATTCGATGGGCACGAACGGCGTTATTTGATCGCGATTTCGAGCGATACGCCGGCCTTCACTTCTGCGGTAATGCCCGAAGTCGCAGGGTCTTTGACGGTCGCGGGAAGGTCTGGCCCACTCTCCGCCTCCGGCGGTTTTGGGGCGGGCGCTGGTGCTGGTGCGCCCCGTCCACCGCGTCCGCCACCGGCATCGATCAGACCACCCTCACGGCCACCTTCGCGGCTCGCGCTCGGTTTGGCCGCGCCTCCGGCAGTGGCCACCTTGGGAACGGTCACGCCAATTTTCGCCATGCCGGGGACGACTTTGGCGAGCGTGAATTTGCCGTCGGCCCCGATCGGGGCTTGATGATACGCGCCCTGGGAATCGACAAGAATGACCGTCCCTTGCTTCAAGGGGACACCCTTGTACGAAA
>JBBQCQ010000519.1:0-3699 GCA_038318835.1 Gemmatales bacterium
CGGCGCATGGTTCGGCAACGTGGTGAGGATCGCCCGGTAAATGCGTTCAGCCTCAGGCAGGTCGCCGGCCTGATGGCGTTCGACCGCCGCGGCGAACATCTGCGTAATGTCGGCCATGCGTCACCTCGGGAGGGGGCGTAAAAAAACCCGGCTGGGCCGGGTCGTGTGCGAGTGCCGGGCAGCGAATGTCCCGCTCCGGTCTGAGGTACTAAACTAGAGCCACCGCTGCGAGACGGCAACCTTGATCCTCACGCCCTTGGGCTGATCGTGCGGCATCCGCAACTCATCGTGCTCGCCTTCGACGACTGGCTCGGCAAGCAGTTGGCCGAGTTCGCGCGCGACCATCGCTGGGTGCTCAAGGAAGTCCGTCAGACGGGGGCGTGCCTCGCGCTCTTGCGCGAGCCGCGGCCGACGGTGCTGCTCGCCCAACTCGATCCGCACGCGGCCGACGTGGCCGCGCCACTGGCGTTCCTCGCCGACGTTCACCTCGGATTCCCGCATGTGTTGACCGCGGTCGTGAGCGATGTGAAGTTGAACGAAGACGAGCGCGTCGGCTGGACCGCGACCGCGTTCGACCTGGGTGCCCGATTCGTGCTGTTCCCGCCGCTGTCGCGACCGATCCTCGAAGACCTCGTCGGCGGGCTGATGGCGTCGCTGATCCAACGAATCGCCGGGGAAGGGGACATCGCGCCACCGAAGCCGCGCGAGGCGGTCATCGACCTCGCAGACGAGGGGGCGGCGGAATGAGGGATCTGCCGGTCGTGGATGTGACGACCTGTACCGGTTGCGGCGACTGCGTGGCCATCTGCCCGACGCGGTGCCTGGAGATGGTTGGCCTCGTCCCGTGGCTGCCGCGGCCGGGCGACTGCGCCTCGTGCGCCGCGTGTGTGCTGATCTGCCCGGTGAGCGCGATCGTGTTACGCAACGCCTTCGAGAATCTGCTTCAGTCGGGTTAACGCCCGCACGTAGCGTTTACTCGCGGCCGCCGGCTGGATGCCGAGGACGCTGGCCGTATCAGCGTTCGAGAGTTCTTCGAAGTGCCGGAGGGCGAGGACTTCGCGGTCCACCTCGTCGAGTTCGTCGAGGGCCGCTTCGAGCTTCAGCGATTGTTCGTTGCGGTCGGCCACGCCACTCGGGGTGGTCAAGCCGGCCACGAGAATCGCTGCCAGGCAAGCCGAGGTGCCGGGGTGTACCGGCAGGTCGATCGGCTTCTCCTGCCGCACATCGCGTCGCTTCGCCAGGACGTGTTCGCGGTGCAGGTCGGCGAGTCGCTGGCCCACGACGAGCCGCAGCCAGCCAAAGAAGTTCTGATTCGGCTTATCGAAGAAGTGCGGGTACCGCTTGAGCGCGTCGATGTATGCCTCTTGCAACACGTCCGACGCGGCCACTCGGCCGTTGAGCCGTTGATCCATCCGCACGACGACCATACGCCGCAGTTTGTCGCGGTGCCGAGCGAAGAGTTCGCCGAGGGCGGCCTGATCGCCGGTTTGCAGGCGGTCGAGCAGTTCGGGTTCAGAGAGCGTGGCGTGCGACATACCTGCTATTGGAACAGATCGCCCGGCCGAGCGGGAGGATGACCGCACGATTTTCCCAGGCTGTTGAAGTCTCAAACATCTGTGCGCAAAATGGCAGCACTTCTCTCCTCCGGGCCCGATTGTCATGACCTCCTCTCGCACCGCTCTGGTTCTGACTCTCCTGATCCTCGCCCCCGCGGTTCGGGCCGATCCACTCCCCCGGCTGAAAGTCTCGGACAATAAACGGTTCCTGGTCCACGACGACGGCAAGCCGTTCTTCTGGCTCGGCGATACGGCGTGGGAGCTGTTCCACCGGCTGACCCGCGAAGAGGCGGTTCGCTACCTCGACGACCGTGCGAAGAAAGGATTCACCGTCATTCAGGCCGTCGCCATCGCGGAGTTCGATGGGCCGACCGAACCGAACGCTTACGGGCACCTGCCGCTAACCGACCTGGACCCGGCGAAGCCGGCGGTGAAGGACGGCCCCGCGAACGACTACTGGGACCACGTCGATACGATCGTCGCGGAGGCGAACAAGCGGGGGATGTACGTTGGTTTTCTGCCGACGTGGGGCCGTTACTGGCACGACACGAACAATGGCCGCACGCCGATCTTCACGGCCGCGAACGCCGAGGCTTACGGCGAGTGGCTCGGCAAGCGGTACAAGGACGCGGGCCTCGTCTGGATTCTCGGTGGCGACCGACCAATTGCGAACGACTCGCAGAAGCAGATCATGCGGGCGATGGCGAAAGGCTTGACAAGCGGCGACGGCGGCACGCACTTGATGACCTGGCATCCGCCTGGCGGGACTGGGTCGTCGAAGTGGTTGCACGACGAACCGTGGCTCGACTTCAACATGCGGCAGAACGGCCACGCCGTCGATTTCACCGGCCGGTACGATCAAACGCGGGCCGACTACGACCGCACGCCGATTAAACCGGTCATCGACGGCGAACCGGTGTACGAAGACCATCCGGTATCGTTCGACGCGAAGAAGTTCGGCCACTCCACGGCGGCCGACGTGCGACGGCCGCTCTACTGGGACCTGTTCACCGGGGCGTGCGGCCACACCTACGGGCACCACTCGGTCTGGCAGTTCTACGACGAGAAACGGGGGAAGGGCATCAACAACCCGCTGCTGCCGTGGCCGGACGCGATTCAGCAAGCCGGAGCCGGGCAGATGCAGTACGGCCGCTGGCTCATCGAGTCGCGGCCGGTGCTGACCCGCATCCCGGACGATACCGTGATCGTGCTAGACGCGGTGCCCACGGCCGTGCCGGGGGCCGGGCGGTATCGCTTCGTCGCCACCCGCGACACCGACGGCACCTACGCCATGATTTACGCGCCGCTGGGGCGGAACTTCCAGGTTCGCATGAACGCGATCAAGGGGCCACAGGTGAAGGCGTGGTGGTTCAACCCCCGCAACGGCAAGGCGACCGCCATCGGGACGTTCCCGAACACCGGCGAACGGCTCTTCGTTTCACCCGACAAGGGCGAGACACTCGACTGGGTGCTGGTGCTCGACGACGAGGCGAAGAAGTACCCCGCACCAGGGTCGCGGTGACGGATATGCAGGTTCGGCTGGAATCTGCCAAATTCTACACTACCGCGGCACGAGAGTCGCTGACATCGGCACGCCAAGACCCACGGTCCATCACCACACGAGGATTCGATGCGCATCAAGCCCGGCCGTTCGTACCCCCTGGGGGCCACCTGGGACGGAGCAGGAGTCAACTTTGCCCTCTTCTCGGAATATGCCACGAAGGTCGAACTCTGCCTGTTCGACAACCCCGACGCCACCTCGCCGAGCCAGACCATCGAATTGAAGGAACGCACGGACCAGGTCTGGCACTGCTACCTCGTGGACGTGATGCCGGGCCAACTCTACGGCTACCGGGTCCACGGCCCATACGATCCCGCGAAGGGCCACCGGTTCAACCACCATAAGGTCGTGCTCGACCCCTACGCCAAGCTCATCGGTCGCGACGTGCGGTGGGACGACAGCCTGTTCGGGTACACCATCGGTCAGGACGATCTGACGTTCGATGACCGCGACTCGGCTGCGTTCGCCCCACTTGCGGCCGTTGTCGATACGGCCTTCACGTGGGGCGACGATCGCCCGCTACGCACGCCCTGGCACAAGACGGTGATCTACGAGTTACACGTGAAGGGCTTCACGAAGTTG
>JBBQCQ010000520.1:0-3699 GCA_038318835.1 Gemmatales bacterium
AGCTAGAGTTGGGCGAACTGTCCCCTACCGCGTTTAGGGCCAAGACGACATGGCCACCTGCCCCCTGTGCCTTTTCTCGAACCCGCTGGAAGCGGCCGTGTGTGCCCGCTGCGGGAAGTTCCGGTTCCCGGCCGGGGCCACCTCGAGCGACTACCCCATCGAGATGAACACTCGCCTGATCGAGTGCGTCGGCTACGAGACGGAGACCGTCGATGAATCGGTCCGGCGGACGATTCGCGGGCCGCTGACCGTCTCCGCGGCGGCGGTGCAATCGGTCATGGCCACGGTCGCGGCCACGGTCGCGGCCACGGCCGTCGGGGCGGACAGCGACGCCTACTCGGTCGTGTCCGTCGATACGACCCCGCCCCCGCTCACGCCGTCGCCGCCGCGGCTGGTCGTGATCCGTGGCGAGAAGGCGAACGCCGAGTTCATGCTGTTCGCCGGCCGCAACATCATGGGCCGATCGGCCGACAAGCCGGTGGACATCGACCTGACCGGGCAAGAGTCGTCGGAGCAGGTCTGGTCGTCGCGGCAGCACGCCGTCGTTACCTACGACCGCGGCATGTTGCTCATCGAAGACCTGAACAGCCTGAACGGCACCTTCGTGAACCGCTCCCGCCTGCACCCCGGCCAGCAGCGCGTGCTGCAATCGAACGACGTCATCCAGATCGGCACCGTGCAGTTCAAGGTGACGATGTAGGTGTCTTCGACCCCTCCGGGCCGAAATCAATCCAGTTGCTGCCCGGCCGTGTAGCTCACGGTCACGTTCGTGCTTACGCCGCCCCGTGGCGTCCACTTCGACACGACCACGCACCGCACCGGCTTCGCGGCCGCCACGAAGTCATCGAGCAGGCGGTTCGTCACTTGCTCGTAGAAGATGCCCTGATTGCGGAACCGTTGCAGGTACAGCTTCAGCGATTTCAACTCCACGCAGGTCTCGCCGGGCGTATACGTGTACACAATGGTGCCGTAGTCCGGCTGCCCCGTCTTCGGGCACACGCTCGTGAACTCCGGGCAGATAATCTCGATGGTGTAATCGCGGCCCGGCTTCGGGTTCGGGAATGTTTCGAGCTGGTCGGCCGACGGCGTCTCGGTGAAGTCCATGTGGGTACTCTTAAATAGTCACTCGCGAAGTCGCAACGAAGAGAAGATGTCTCGCGCAAGGCCGCAAAGTCGCAAAGAAGACAAGAGAAAAGAAGATTCATTTATTGCTTCTGATTTTAACTCGCTCGGGTTTTCCCTCTTGTCTTCTTTGCGACTTTGCGGCCTTGCGCGAGACTCTTCTTGTCTTCTCAGTTGGTTGCGTGAGACTAATTCTACAACCTTCGGGAAGGGGCGATCATGGCGCGCGCAGTCGTACTCCTCAGCGGCGGTCTCGATAGCACGACGACGCTGGCCGTGGCGAAGGATCGGGGCTACGAACTCTTCGCCCTCAGCGTGGACTACGGCCAACGGCACAAGGTCGAACTCCTCCAGGCGGCCACCGTCGCGCGAACTATCGGCGTGGCCGACCATCGCACCGTCACGCTCGACTTGCGGGCCATCGGCGGCTCGGCCCTCACCGCCGACGTGGCCGTGCCGAAGGACCGCACCGACGCCGCGATGGGCCACGGCGTGCCGATCACGTATGTGCCGGCCCGCAACACGATTCTGCTCGGCCTCGCCCTCGGATATGCCGAGACGGTCGGCGCGTTCGATCTGTTCATCGGCGCGAACGTCCTCGACTACAGCGGCTACCCTGACTGCCGGCCGGAGTTCTTGACCGCGTTCGAGAGCCTGGCGAATCTCGCCACGAAGGCCGGCGTCGAGGGCACCGGGCGGTTCAAGGTTCACGCCCCGCTCTTGAAGCTGACGAAGGCCGAGATCATCCGCGAAGGCACCCGCCTCGGCGTCGATTTCGGGCAGACGCTCAGTTGCTACGACCCCGACGCGAACGGGAACGCCTGCGGCCACTGCGACTCGTGCCTGTTGCGGAAGAAAGGTTTCGCGGAAGCCGGCGTGCTCGACCCGACGGCGTATCAATAGGTCGGCCGAGCCGAGGCCGACCACCTCTCACACGTGGGGACGCTTCGCGCACGGCAGACCGCTCCCGGCCGCAGGAAGATGGTCGGCCTCGGCTCGGCCGACCTACGACAAATTCCTAAACTGAAGATTGCTCACCCCAAAGCGAATCACCCGGTAGCGAGCCACCCCGCCCGCGACCCGAGGCCCGGCCGTGATGTCCGACAAGCAGTCCCCGCCCGACGCGGAAATCGTTCTGTCCCCCATTCCACCGACCGCCCTCGACGACCGCCTGAAGCGGCTTGAGGAATCGATTGCCGGGATGCGCTCGCAAGCCCTGGCCCCAGCGAACGAGGACGATCTGGCCGAGCGCGTTCTGAAAGTGCTGACGGCAAAGGCGGCTGAGCACCGGGCGGCGAACGGTATCGGCCCGCCCGGTCTGACCCCGCTCGGGTCGATGCCGGTGGTCGTCCCGCCCGAGATCGGCATGCCGCCGACTGGCCAAAGTCTGTGGAGCTGGTTTGTCTCCGGCGTCGTCAGCGAAGTCACGGTCATCGCCCGCATGTACTTCGACCCCCGCTACCGCCTCAGCCGCGTGGCCCAATTCGGCGTGCCCGCGATCCTCGGCCTGTTCGTGCTGAACTACTTTTTCTTCAACTGGACCTGTGCGTTGCCCGTCATGCGGGAAATCGGCGAGCGGATGGTGTGCGTGATTTTGTCGCTCGCGTTGTATAAAGTGCTAGTCCGCGAAGTCAGCCGCTACCGGCAGGTGCTGGAGTATCTGGCCCGGTACAGTTAGTTTGAAGTGCGGAGTTCGGAGTTCGGAGTGAAATCCGAAAACGGTCCCCGCTCTTGGTTTTTCACTCCGCATTCCGCATTCCGAACTCCGAGCTTCCCCCATGATCCGTCTCGGCGTCAACATCGACCATGTGGCCACCGTCCGGCAGGCTCGCCGCGGGGCGGAACCCGACCCGGTGGCGGCGGCCATCCTCGCCACGCTCGGCGGGGCCGACGGCATCACGATCCACCTCCGCGAAGACCGCCGGCACATCCAGGACCGCGACCTGCACGTCCTGCGACAGACCGTGACCACGCGGCTGAACCTGGAGATGGCCTGTTCCGATGAGATCATCGCCATCGCGCTGCAGGCGAAGCCGGACGAGGTGACGCTGGTGCCGGAGAAGCGGCAGGAACTGACGACCGAGGGCGGGCTGGATGTTCACAGTAACATCGACTGCATCCGCAAGGGCGTCGATCAATTGAAGGCGGCCGGCATCCTCGTGGCGCTGTTCATCGACGCGAACATCGAAGCCGTGGACATGGCGAAGGTCGTCGGGGCTGACGCCGTCGAGTTCCACACCGGCACCTTCGCCGACGCGGTCGGGCGGAAGGCCGTGGGCGAGGAGCTGGCGAAGCTGCAAACATCTGCCGCCCACGCCGGGCGGGCCGGCCTGCACGTTCACATGGGCCACGGCCTGAACTACCAGAACGTGCCCGCGATCGTGCGCATCCCCGGCGTCGAGGAACTGAACATCGGCTTCAGCATCATCAGCCGGGCACTGCTCGTCGGCCTGACGCAAGCCGTCCGCGACATGAAGCTGGCGATGAGCGAACACTACCCGAACGTGAAGAAGACCGTTTAGCGGCGACGCGGAGTCTTCGGAGCGGAGCGCGGGTCGGTGGCCCGCGCTCCGCTCC
>JBBQCQ010000521.1:0-3677 GCA_038318835.1 Gemmatales bacterium
CCCCCCCCCCGCGGCACCGGAACTTCGTCAGGGATTACCCGGCTACCGGGCAGACCAATCGCACCATCGACAAATCGAGCGGGTTACGGTACGCTGACAGGGAATAAGCCAACCTTCGCGGCGAACCGGTCGGTTCCGCCAGGTCTCACGATTGGAACATGACTTTGGAAGGCCCCTTGAATCGACCGACTTCGCAAAACCGATCGTGGTTTTCTCGGGAACTGCTCATCGCCGCCATCGCCCTTTTGGCCATGGCCATCCACTTGGTGCTGCGATTCGCCCTGGCCAGCGAAGGCAAGTTGTTTGGGATTTCGTGGCCAACGATTCCGCTGTTGGCAGCCCTGATACTGGGTGGCATACCGTTGGTTGCGGGTCTGATGATCCGGCTCGTACACTTCGAGTTCAATTCGGATCTTCTCGCGGGCATTTCGATCGTCACGGCCGTGGTCCTCGGGGAGTACTTGGCCGGTACGCTGGTCGTCCTGATGCTTTCCGGCGGACAAGCTCTGGAAGCCTACGCCGTCCGTCGGGCGTCTTCGGCACTCCTCGCCCTCGCTCGACGGATGCCTTCGCAAGCTCACCGCAAGCAGGATGGAACGGTTGGCGATATCCCGCTGGAAGCGGTGGCCGTCGGTGATCTGCTGGTCGTCTTCCCCCACGAGACCTGTCCGGTCGATGCCGTCGTGGTGGAAGGGCATAGTATGATGGACGAATCGTACCTGACCGGCGAACCCTACGTTCTGTCCAAGGCGGTGGGGTCGGCCGTCATGTCCGGGGCGATCAACGGCGACGGCGCACTGACGATCCGGGCCGAAAAAACGGCCGTCGATTCGCGGTATGCCAAGATTATGCAGGTCATGCGTGACTCGGAACAACGGCGACCCGAACTGCGGCGGCTCGGCGATCAAATCGGTGCCGTTTACACGCCTCTCGCAATCGCCATCGCACTTATTGCCTGGGCCGCAAGCGGCGACTCCTTGCGATTTCTGGGTGTGCTGGTGGTTGCCACCCCTTGCCCGCTCCTCATCGGCATTCCCGTCGCCGTGATCGGTTCGGTCTCCCTGGCGGCGCGGCGCGGGATCATCATCAAAGACCCGGCCGTCCTGGAGAAAATCGGCACCTGCCGCACGGCGATCTTTGACAAGACCGGCACACTAACCTACGGGCAGCCGAAGTTGACGGAGGTTCTGCCCGCGGAGGGCTTCACGAAAGACGAAATCCTGGCGGCGGTCGCGAGCCTGGAACGATACTCGCGCCACCCGCTTGCGGCCGCGACTCTCGAAGCCGCGAGCCAGGCTGGTCTCCCGCTTGCGGACTCTGCGGAAGTGAGCGAGCGACCCGGTGAAGGGTTACGCGGCGTCATTGGCGGCCGAGCCGTGCAAGTGACAAGTCGGAAGAAAATGCTGGCCCAATCGCCAGACGCCGTCGCGTTGTTGCCGCCCCTGGGTGGGGGCCTCGAGTGTGTGGCCGTGCTCGACGGTCGGTACGCCGCGACGTTCCGTTACCGCGACGAACCGCGAGCGGAGGGTCAGGCGTTCATCCGCCATTTGAAACCGCATCACGGCTTCGATCGCGTCTTGCTCGTCTCGGGGGACCGGGAATCGGAGGTCCATTATCTGGCGGAGAAAGTCGGGATTACCGAAGTGTTCGCCAGCCAAAGTCCCGAACAAAAGTTGGTTCTGGTGCGCGAGGAGACCGGGAAGGCCGCCACTGTGTTTCTGGGCGACGGGATCAACGACGCCCCAGCTTTGACCGCGGCCACCGTGGGGATCGCCTTCGGCCAGGGTAGCGATGTCACCGCAGAAGCGGCCGGAGCGGTGATCTTGGAAAGTTCACTGGAGCGGGTCGATGAGCTTCTGCACATCGGACAAAGGATGCGAGCGATTGCGTTGCAAACAGCGATTGGGGGCATGGCCCTGAGCCTGGTCGGAATGCTCCTGGCCGCCGCGGGCTACCTGCCCCCGGTTGCCGGGGCCGTGACCCAGGAGATTATTGACGTGCTCGCGGTCTTGAACGCCTTGCGGGCTTCCTGGGCACCGAAACTACTCTCGGATTATTAACCGCCGACGGGCCGTGATGGTTCTCCCGACGCGGAACCCGATCAGGCGTTGTCATGCGACGATTCTTGATCCCCACGGGGCCAGAAGATGAGTTTCTTGGGTCGGCTGAACGCGAGGGTGGAGCGAAATCTCCGGGCTATCGAGATGGTGGGGGTTCTGATGAGGATCTTCAGCTTTTCGCTGGTCAGTTGGTTCGGCCCCGAAAGCCCCTTTCTCTTCGTCTGGTCGTTTAACACGGTGGATGCGATCTTGCTGTCCTGGTGCGCGATCCTCAAGAAGGACAAAGCGTACACCCTGCTCAACGTCTTCTGGATCGGTGTCGGCGTCGTGGGTATGATTCGAGCAGGTGGCTTTGCACCCCACTGATTCCCGCCCACGATGACCGGCGGTTGCGGTGAGTCTGGCGAGGGCGGTGCTGGCCGGCCGGCCGGTCGTAGCCGTGGGGTGAACATGCGAATCCTCTTCACACTGATCTTCAGCCTCGTCGCCGTCCCGGCCGTTGCGGCTCCGCGGCCGAATATTCTCTTCGTGATCGCCGATGACTGGGGCACGCACGCCGGGGCGTATGGCACGCCGTGGGTGAAGACGCCCGCGTTCGACCGCGTGGCGAAGGACGGGCTGCTGTTCCGCCGGGCGTACACGCCGGTGGCCAAGTGCGCACCGTCGCGGGCTTGCCTGATGACCGGCCGCTACCCGTGGCAACTCGAAGCGGCCGCCAACCACCAGCCGACCTTCCCGGCGAAGTTCCAGGCGTGGCCGGAAGCCCTCGGCGGGAAGGGCTGGGTCGTCGGCTCGACGGGCAAGACGTGGGGGCCGGGCATCGCTCAGGACGCGGCGGACAAACCCCGACAGATGGCCGGCAAGCCGTTCAACACGCACACCCTCAAGCCGCCCACCACCGGCATCGCGGGCAACGACTACGCGAAGAACTTCACCGCCTTCCTCGACGCCGCCCCGGCCGGATCGCCCTGGTGCTTCTGGTGCGGCTTCCTCGAACCCCACCGCGGCTACGAGTACGGCTCCGGCCTCGCGAAGGGCGGCAAGAAGCTCGTGGACATCGACCGCGTGCCGGCCTACTGGCCCGATACAGATGTCGTTCGCACCGACCTCCTCGACTACGCCTACGAGGTCGAGTACGCCGACGCGCACCTGGGCCGGATGCTCGCCGACCTGGAGCGCCGCGGGGTGCTTGACGACACGCTGGTCGTGGTCACGTCCGACCACGGCATGCCCTTCCCACGGGTGAAGGGGTATGCGTACCACGACGCGAACCGGGTGCCGCTGGCGATCCGCTGGCCGAAGGGCGTGGCCGCGGCCGGCCGGACCATCGACGACTTCGTGGACTTCGCCGATGTGGCCCCGACGATCCTCGACTACGCTGGCGTGCCGCTGAAGGAAACGAGCCTGGCGGCGGTCAGCGGCAAATCGTGGCGGCCGATCTTCGAGAGCGCGAAGGGCGGCCGCATCGTGCCCGAACGCGACCACGTTCTTGTGGGCAAAGAGCGAACCGACGTGGGCCGGCCGAACGACGTGGGCTACCCGATCCGCGGTATTGTCCGCGACGACTTCTTGTACCTCAAGAACTACGAGCCGACGCGTTGGCCGGCCGGCAACCCG
>JBBQCQ010000522.1:0-3676 GCA_038318835.1 Gemmatales bacterium
TGTTCAACGACTTCTTCGCGTTCGAGCAGGAACTTCGCAACGGCGTGTTCATAGCCGCGGGGGACGTCGATGGCGACGGCCGGGCCGACATGATTGTCGGCGGCGGCCCCGGCGGTGGCCCGCGGGTAACGGTGTTCAGTGGGTCCGATCTGCTCAGCAACACGCAGACCGTGCTCGCGAACTTCTTCGGGGGCGACACCAACAACCGCGGCGGCGTGCGGGTTGCTGCGAAGGACCTGGACAACGACAACCGCACCGACATCATTACCGGCGACGGCACCGGGGCCGGTAGCCACGTCACGGTGTTCTACGGTAAGACGATCCCGCGGAGCGGTCAACCGCCCGTCGGCTTCGAGTTCGATGCCTTCGGCACCTTCGACGGCGGCGTGTTCGTCGGGTAGCCCATGGCAACCTCACTCGATGCGGGGGACGGGGCAACCCGTCCCCCGATTTCGTTACCCACGCTGCACCGGGCTATAAACTGCACGGAAGACGTTCCCCGGAGGTTCACCATGACGCACCGCACACTCGGCAGTTCGGGAATCGAAGTCCGGCCGCTCGCGCTCGGCGGCAACGTGTTCGGCTGGACGGCCGACGAGGCCACCTCGTTTCGCGTCCTCGACGCCTTCGTCGCGGCCGGGTTCAACCTCATCGACACGGCCGATGTGTACTCGCGGTGGGCACCCGGCAACAAGGGCGGCGAGTCCGAAGCTGTCATCGGCCGATGGCTGAAGTCGACCGGCCACCGCGACCGCGTGGTGATCGCCACGAAGGTCGGCATGGAGATGGGGCCAGGCGATAAAGGATTGTCGCGGGCGTACATCCTGAAGGCTGTCGAGCGGTCGCTGAACCGACTGCAAGTGGACACTATCGACCTGTACCAGGCCCACAAGGATGACACGGACACGCCGCAGGAAGAGACGATCGGTGCGTTCGCCGAGCTCATCGCCCAGAAGAAGGTGCGGGCCATCGGCGCGTCGAACTTCACCGCGGAGCGGCTCGCATCGGCCCTGCGAATCAGCAAGGAACAGAAGCTGCCCGGCTACGTCTGCCTCCAGCCAGGCTACAACCTGTACGACCGCTCCGAGTACGAGGACGGGCCGGAGATGCTCTGCCTGCGGGAAGGGATCGCGGTGATTCCGTACTTCTCGCTCGGGGCCGGGTTCCTGACCGGCAAGTACCGCTCCGAGGCCGACCTGAAGGACAAAGCCCGCGGAGCGAAGGTCAAGCATTACCTGAACGACCGCGGGTTCCGCATCCTTGCGGCCCTCGATGCTGTGTCCGCCCGCCTCGGCACGACACCGGGCCGCGTCGCCATCGCGTGGCTGCTCGCCCGGTCGAGCATCACGGCCCCCATCGCCAGCGCCACGTCCGTCGAACAACTGCAAGACCTGATCGCCGCCACGAAACTGAAACTCGACGCCGACACGGTCCACACCTTGAACGAGGCCAGCGCATGAAGATGCTCCCGCTCGCGGTCGTCCTGGCCATCGCATCGACGGCGACGGCCGACGACGGCGTGTTCGTCGGCGTCGGGTATGGCGGTCGGCGGATCGTTTCGACCGACGGCAAAGCGTGGACGATCGCCGCCGAGTGGGCGGAGAAGGGCGGCGACGATAGCGACAACTTGCTCAGCGTCGTCTTCGCTCAAGGGAAGTTCGTCGCGGTCGGCGGCGGCACGCCGAAGCGGGATAAGGCCGTCGGCGGGCACGTTCTTGTGTCGAAGGACGGCCGCGACTGGAAGGAAGTCCACACCGCCAAGTTCCGCGTTCACCCGGTGCTGTACGGCAACGGCCGGTTCGTCGCCGGCGGGCCGAGCCGCAACTTCCTGTTCTCCTCCGACGGCGAAGCCTGGAAGGACGGCGCGAAGCTGACCGAGAACAAGGCCACGCACTTCCGCCACGGAGCATTCGGCAACGGCGTCTTCGTGTTCGTCGGCAACGCCGGCGGCAACAGCCCGACGACGTGGGTGGCCGTCTCGAAGGACGGCGAGAAGCTCGACCACATCGCGATTGATCTGCCGGTGGTCCGCGACCTGACGTTCGCCAACGGCCGGTTCGTCGCGGTCGGCCCCGAGGGGTTGCGGATAACATCCGCCGACGGCGTGAAGTGGGAACACACCGTCAAGCAGGACGCCGCGGAGTTGAATTCCATCGTCTGGACCGGGACGCAGTTTCTGGCGTCTGGCGGGAAGGTGCCGTTCTGGTCGAAGGACGGCGAGAACTGGCTGCCGGCGAAGAAGGCCGTGCCGTGCCAAGTGATGTGCGTGGAGAAGGGAGTCTTCGTGGGGACGAGTTGGCCGGGCCAGATGTGGCACTCGGCCGATGGCCTCGACTGGAAGAAGAGCGACCCCACCACGCCGAACGGCATCAATAAGATCGTCTACGGTGTGCCGTCCGCCCATAAGTAGGGCGATTCGGACCACAACCGAGAAATCCTACGGACCCCGGAGCGAATCCTCCAGTAGAACCCCTACAGCGGAGGGAGGATTTCGATGAGCCTTCGCCACATCACGACAGCCCTGTTGCTCTTCATGGCGGCCGTCGGGTGGGCATCGACTTCACCGCCCGCACGACTCAGCCGCCTACCCGGCCGCACTCTGCCTTCGGTGTGTGTTCTCCTCGGCCTCGGCGCGTTGCTCGGCGGTCTGCACAGCCGACCGGAAACAGAATTGTCATGAGTCGAAGTTTCCCGTCATGTGGGGCGAGTCGAGTCTTCGAGACCCGCCGCGAGCGATTGGTGTAACACTCCGATCACGACTCTGTTTCCCTTGCTCCCCTTTCCAACTCGCTTCCGCAAAAAAATTGCGCATCAAGTTCGCGATCGTTCCGGTCGATAAAGTCTTACTGCTCCAGTTCGCGGTGCCGCTCCTCTTGCCCGAGTGCGTTGTGGACTACCACATTTTCAAAACGGCCGTGAACCGCTTCTTCGGGCCGTTCGTCGGCCGGGACAAGCGGCCCGCCTACTTCGACATCGCCAGTACCTACCCGTCGCTGGAGAAGCTCACGCAGGGCTTCCCGGTCATCCGCGGCGAGTTCGAGCGGCTGATGGCCGAGACGGTGGAGATGCCGCGATACCACGACGTGGACAAGGGCGAGAAAGCGATCTCCGACACGACGCCGAAGAAGTGGTCGGTGTTCATGCTGGAAATTCTCGGCCACCGACCGGCCGTGAATCGGGCGTGCTGCCCTGAGACGTGCAAGCTGCTCGAGAAGGTGCCGGGGTTGATTCAGGCGTTCTTCTCGGTGCTCGATCCGGGCAAATCGGTGCCGGAACACGAGGGGCCGTACCTCGGCTACCTCCGCTACCACCTCGGCCTGCGGGTACCGACCCGTAAGCCGCCGAAACTGGTGGTGAAGGGCCAGGATTACCAATGGAAGGAAGGCGAGGCAGTACTGTTCGACGACAGCTACCCGCACAAGGTCGTGAACGACAGCCCGGAGATTCGGGCGGTGCTCATCGTGGACGTGCGACGGCCGCTGCCGATGGTGCCGAACCTGTTGAACATGTTCATCACGAACGTGGTCGCCCGCCACACCTACGGCAAGAAGGTGGCGAAGAAGGCGGAAGAGTTCGCCGCGACAACGGCCACGCGAATCCTGAATCAGCGGCAGGCGGCGTAATTTCGGCGAGCCGAGTATCGTAAGGAACCCGGTGAGGAACAATCACCCGGTTC
>JBBQCQ010000523.1:0-3646 GCA_038318835.1 Gemmatales bacterium
TCGCGGCAGTTCCGCCGTCGGAGCTGGAATGCTCGGCCGACGGCGTGCGGGTGCCGTCGCTCGACCTGCGGGCGAAGGTCATCGTCTTCTGCCAGGGGTTCTGGACCGCGGAGAACCCGCTCTTTCGGTCGGTTCCGTTCACACCGGCGAAGGGGGAGATCCTCACCTTGTGCATCCCGGACCTACGCGACGACCGCACGGTAAACCGTGGCATCTGGCTCGCCCGCGATGCCGGCGACCGCTTCCACGCTGGCTCGACCTACGACCGCGACGCCCTCGACCACATCCCGACCGCCACCGGCCGCGACGAGATTTGCACGCGGCTCCGCGAGTTCCTCCGACTGCCGTTCGAGGTCATCGACCACCGCGCGGCCGTGCGGCCGATCATCGACCGGCGCAAACTCCTCCTCGGCCTGCTCCCCGACCAACCGCGGGTGGGCTTCTTCAACGGGCTGAGTTCCAAGGGTTCGCTGTGGGCACCGTATTTCGCCGGGCAATTCGCCGACGTGCTGACCGGCCGCGGATCGCTCGACGCCGAGGTCGATCTCGCCCGGCACGGGGTGGTGTGATGGAAATGGACTTCACCGATCTGCCGCACCACGCCGTCCGCGAGCATCTTCGCCCGGGCGAAATCGCCATCGACGCCACCGTGGGCAACGGTCACGACGCGAAGTTTCTGGCAAATGTCGTCGGTCCAAGCGGGCATGTTTTTGGTTTCGATGTGCAGCCAATCGCGATCGTACGGGCCGGGCGGTTACTCGCGGACGCGGGCATTCAAAACGTTAAGCTTCTGATGTGGAATCACGCGAACATGGCAGACAAGTTTGCGGAACTGCACGGCCGAGTGGGAGCGGTGATGTTCAACCTCGGCTACCTGCCCCGCGGCGATCGGTCAATCGTTACTGCGGCATCTTCCACCGTGCGTGCGTGTGACGGTGCGATGTCACTGCTGCGGCCCGGTGGTGTGCTGACGGTGTTGGCCTACCGCGGCCATCCGGGCGGCCGGGAAGAAGCCGACGCGGTGCGAGCGTATTTGCGAGCGTTCGCGGTGGAAGTAACCGCGGCGTCGGAGGCGGGCACGTCGCCAGTGCTGTTCGTGGTGCGGAAGCGTCACACCTTCAGCGTCGTCACGGCTCCGTGATTCGCGGCGCTCGCGTTCGCCGCCTCGATGAACGCGACGATCTCCAGCGTGATGGCCACATCGAGCGGCGGCTTGCCGGTCTGGAACGTCTCGACGAGCTTCTTCAGTAGTTCGCGATAGATCACGCCTGTCCCCACGGTCACGACCTGCGGCCCCTTCTCGGCGAACGCTGTGAAGCCGTAGGAACTGCCGCTGGTGCGATTGCCGCGGACGGTGGCCACGCGGCCGTCCTTCCAGGTGCCGGTCGCCACGTCCACGTCCTTCTGGTGCATGCACATGACGCGCTCGCACCCCGGCCCCATGAGCGTGTACAGAATCTCGACCGCGTGGATGCCGTAATGGAACAGGCCAGGGTTGCGTTCGTGCAGGCTCGCCGGGCCGTGGACGTGGCAGCCGAGCACCTTGCCGTGCTTCGCGTCGGCAACGTAGGCGACTACCTCCGGAGCGTACCGCAACGACGACGAACTGAATAGCGGCAGTTTCTTCTTCGCCGCCAGGTCGATCATCTTCTTCGCGTCGTCGGTCGAACACGCGAACGGCTTGTCCACGAAGCACGGCAGCCCGGCCTCCAGGAACGGCTTTGCCCGGTCGTAGTGGACCGACCCGTCCACCGCCTCGATCAACACTGCGTCCACTTTGCCGATCAGGTCGGTCGGCTTCTCCACGAGCGGCACGCCGAGCTTCTTCATCTCGGCCGTGTACCCTTCGATCCGCTCCGGGGAAATCTTCGACTCGCCAGGGCAGCCGGCGACGACCGTCGCGCCGTTCACCCACTGCTCCTCGGCGATGCCGATGTGGTTCAGGCGTTTGGTGAACTCGACGGCGTGCGAGGTGTCGAAGTCCAGAATGCCGAGGCGAATCACGGGTCACTCCTTGCGAAGGGCCGACAGGATCGGCACGCGAGCGGTGCCGCGGGTGGCGAGCGTGACCACGATCATACCCACAACCGTCACACCGACCAAGAGAATGCCGACGCCCCGCCACGGCAGCCGACCGCCGAGGGCCATGTGCGGCAGCACCGACAGCACGGCCGCGGTCAGACCGAGGGCGACGCCGAGCGCGAGCAGCACGAGGTTCTCTTGCAGCACCAGCCGGCGGATCGTGCCGGCCGGGTAGCCAACGGCCCGCAGCAGGGCGAGTTCGCTGAGTCGCTCCCACACGCCGCGGAGGATGACGACCGCGAAGCCGAGCAGGCCGAGCAACAGGCCGAGTGCGCCGAGCAGTTGGAACGTGGTCAGGTACGTGCCGACCACTGCCTGGAACGCGGCCACCCGTTCCCGACTCGGCGTGACAGCCACGCCGCTGCCGCTGAGGCCGGCCGTCAGCAATTTCGCCACGTCGTCGGCCGCCGCCGGCTTCGTTTCGACGAGGTGCAGGCGGAAGCCCTCTTCTCGCGGGTGCAGTCGCCGCAGGTGCTCGTCGGCCATCACGAGTTCGCTCTGGAAGACGCTGTCTTGCAGCGTGCCGACGATGCGGCATGTCACTGGCTGGCCGGCTTCGTCTTGCACGTCTACCGTGTCGCCGAGGCCGATCTTCAGCATCCACATCACCGTGTTCTGCTCAGCGAACACCGGCACCGCCCCATCCGGCTGCGGCTCTTTCAGCAGCACCCACGGGTTGTCGCCGGCGTGCGGCAACGTGGCCATAAATCGGAACCCGCCGCGGTCGATGAGGTCGTCCGGCACGCCGAGCAATCGCGGTCGGCCAGCCTGGTACAGGTTCAGGCAACTCGCATCGTCGCCGGCCACCACGCGCACCGGCACGCTGGCAGTGATGCCCTCGAGCGTCGCGGCGGCAGCGGTCATTAACGCGGGGTTGTCCGGTCCGGTCGGGTTCTTCGCGGCCCGCTCCTGGAAGTATTCTTCCAGCCCGGTCAGCACGTCGTCGTGGCCGGCTTTGCTGTCGAGGCGGTTGAACAGCGGCACGTCGCTCTCGACCAGCAGGTTGAACCCACCGCTGCCGCCGCTCTTGTCGGCGAAGTCCTGTTCCGGGTTGCGGCGGAAGCTTTCGACGGCGACAAGCAAGAACGTGGCCGAGCCGATCAGGAACACCGTGAGAACGCTGCGGCCGGGGAACCGCCCGGCGTTTCGCACGCTCAGGTCGCCGACGCTTCGCGCGAGGCCGTGCGAGGCTGTCAGCCATCGGCGGGCGACGATCAGCCCGGCGGCGAACAGGAGTGCCCCGCCGCCGAAGAAACTGAGCGAGCGGAAGTCGGGATTCGTGATGAACCCGCCGCCGACGAGCGAGCCGACGGCCGCGACGAGGCAGACGACGAGGAGAACCGTTGCCCATCGGCGACGCGGGTGGGTGTCGGGTTCCGCGATTTCGGTCTGCCCGCGGAGCAGTGTCGGCGGGGGGACACGCACGAGTTTCCGCACGGTCAGCCAGATCGTCAGGCCGGTCATCGCGACCGTGAGGACGAAGCCAATCGCGACGCTCTGCGGCGTCGTGTGTGGCCGCAGGAACGTCTGCACGGTCGGGTCGGGCCACAACTCGGTGAGGATC
>JBBQCQ010000524.1:0-3641 GCA_038318835.1 Gemmatales bacterium
CAGAGCCGCGGCCGGGTTCTCGGAGAGGACGGCGAGGAACGATTCGAGTGTCATGTCAGCGCCTCAGATGAATGTTGGATGCGATGTCGATCAATCCTGACCGGGAGCGGGCCAGCAGCATTCGCCCGGTCCGTGAATTACCCCGCACACGAGAACGCCGGCCAACGCCCCCACGACTGGGGCCGTCAGGTAGACCCACAGATATTCCAGCCGCCCGGCAACGACCGCCGGGGCGAGCGACCGGGCCGGGTTCATGCTGGCCCCCGATACCGGGCCGGCGAACATCGCCTCCATCGCGACCACCGCCCCGACCGCGACCCCGGCCAGAATGCCCTTCTCTTTCGCCCCGGTCGAGACGCTGAGGATCACAACCATGAGCATCAGGCTTAATACGAACTCCATGACCCAGGATTGAGCGGCACTGCCGGCGGGCAGCGTGGCCCCGAGGGTCGGGTGATCGGGGAACATCGCTCGCAACACGAGGCTAGCGACAACCGCACCAGCGAGTTGGGCCGCAATGTACGGCACCGCTCTACGCCCCTCGAACTGGCCGGCGGCCACGAAGCCGATCGTGATGGCCGGGTTCAGGTGGCACCCGGACACGTCGCCCAGCGTGTAGATCATGACCAGCACGACCAAGCCGAACGTCAGAGCAACGCCAACATGCGTGACGACCCCGCCGTGGAGGTCGTTGACGACCACTGCCCCCGTCCCGGCGAATAATAAGCAGAACGTACCGAAGGCTTCGGCGAAGAGGGTTCGCATTCGACTACCCCTCGCACCGCGGTACGGCACGGTCGGCCAGTCGGCTGCGGTCGCCGGCTTCTTCCATGAGGCACCATCCCTCGTCGAGCAGACCGGACACACACCGATCGACCAGCCGATAGTGAATGTTATTCCCCTCGCGGCGCGATGCCAGGATGCCCAGGTCGGACAGCCTCTGGAGTTGGTTGGACACGGCCTGCGGCGACATTCCGAGTGAGGTGGCGAGGTCGGTCACGCACAGTTCCTCCGCTCGGATGAGAGCGTGCAGGAGCCGCAATCGGGTGTCGTTGGCCAGCACCTTGAACACCGCCGCCAACCCGCCCGCCTGGATCGGCGACATCAACGGGCGGTCCTTCAACGGAGGTTGTTCGCAACACGCGGTCGCCGATCGGGGTTTCGACCTGCTCATGGATCGACTCCTATTCAACAATTACATTATTCAGTGTAATACCTAGCGTCAAGACTTCCTTCGGCCACACGGGACCGTGTTCCGTCGCCCGAAGAGATCCGCTTCAAGTCGGTCGGCCGCCGCGTCGATATAGCCTTTTGTTGGCGATTCCCCTTCCGTCGGAGTTGAACCATGCGGGTCAAGCAGTCGGCCAGTTCCGGGGAGATGAAGCGGAAAGAATTCCGCCTGCGATGGCTCATCGCGTTCACGGTCGTGGTGGTGATCGCAATGCGGGCATTGAACTGAGAAAACTCGCATCGTTGCCCTCGCGGGCACGCTCGAATTGACGCGGCAAAAAGCTCGCGGCGAAGTTGAGCGGCCGTTTTGGTCCAAATTCTGCATAATGGACTAAGACTTCTAGGGGGACGGCGACATGACGGAGGCGGAGTGGGTGGCGTGCGGGTCGCCAGCGGCCATGTTTGTACAGATCGGTGGCACGGCCCTGGACCGCAAACGGCGGTTGCTCGGGTGCGGGCTGGGGCGGCACATGTGGCCGGCCCTTCGCGATGCGCGCAGCCGGGCCGCCGTGGAGGTGGCCGAGCGGTACGCCGACGCGGCAGCGACCGAGGACCAGCTGGCCGAAGCCGAGGCCGGGGCACGGGCAGTCATGCTGAAAATGCGGAAGTATAACCGCAGTCGCAGCCGGTACGAATGTCTTGGCACCGCAGTCCCGGTGTGGGCGTCCGGGTCGGGCGTTCGAGGTTGGGGCGTCGGCGACACGTCCGAGGGCGACCCGGCCGGTGGCCCGGCCGCCGATGCGGCCATCTGGGAAGACGCGGCCGAGGCCATGTCCCGCGAAGGTGGGGAGTGGCACGGCGAATTGCGCTGGCTGTGCGGCACGGTTCGGTGTGTGTTCGGCAACCCCTTCCAGCCCGTGACGTTCGGCCGGAACTGGCGGAAGAAGTCCGTCACCGAAGTCGCTCAAGCGATCTACGACGAACGAGCCTTCGACCGCATGCCGGCCCTAGCGGACGCCCTGGAGGCAGTGGGGTGCGAGGACGCGGAGGTGTTGGCCCACTGCCGGAGCGGCGGCCCGCACGTGCGCGGCTGCTGGGTCGTCGATGGCGTGCTGGGCAAGAGTTAGCGGGAGCTACTTCGCGGGCAACAGTGCAAGCTGTTCGCCGAGCGTGCCGAACTTGCTCAGGAACTGCAAAAACAAATCCAGCAGGCCGGTCGCGTTGCCGTTCCGGCCTTGGACCACGACCGCGTGCCGCTTCACCGACACCGTGCCGGCGAAGCCGACAAGCGTGATCTCGCATGACTTCCCCTCGCTACCAACCTTCAACTTCAGGCCGGGCGGCGAGGTATCCTCAACGCGGTCGATGAACTCGGCCACGTCGATCGGCTTGGCGAACTCGAAGGCGAGTTGATCGAACCCCGAGCCGAGGCCGTCGCGAAACTCGGCCGAGCGAATGAAATCGGCGTCGGCGAACTGCCCTACTTCTCGCCGCCAGACGACCTGCGAGGCATTTTCGACGAGCAGATCGACGAACAGTGTGAACTCGAAATCCGGCGTGCGAATCGTGCCGATGCCGTCCTGGCCGACGGTCACCTCCAGGTCCTTTCGCTTGTAGCCGAACTGTTCGCGGCACTCCTCCGACACGCGATGCAGTTCCGTCCGGATGTCGTCGGTGGCGATCCGCTGAACGAACTTCCGGTTCGATGGGCTGGCTGCGTCCGGCACGGTGAACGACTTGCGGAAGTTCGTCAGGTCGCGAACGCGGGTCGTCGTTTCGGAGCGGAACACCAACCGCCGCACCCGGCCGGCGTCCAGCACCGCGTCGGACCCTTCCTCGGCATTCGCGAATTCGGCCAACACCGTGCCGGCGTTCTGCCGACCGAGCAGGACCGGCGTTTGTCGGACGTTTCCCTCAAAGTGCTTCCGCAGCCGCCGTGGGAGTTCGTCTTCGACGAACCGCTGAAGCGAGAGCGCCGTCATCACCCCGCCGACGACGGCCTTCCGCGCCTGTCCGGCGAAGGCTTCCGCTACGAGTTGCGACCAGACGCCGCTCTTGACCGCGGGGGCCGTCAGCACCTCCTCGTCGGCTTCGCTCGCGATCAACCCGACGCCCTTCGCCGATTGTTCGAAGTGCGCCGCCAGTTCGTCGTTGACCAGCCCGGCCACGGCGAGGAAGTACGACACCGCGGCCACTTTCGTGGACTCCGCACTCACGAAAAGTTCGGCCGTGCTCATCGCCGTGTCGCGGCGGTCGTCGGGGAGCGTGTCCCAACAGTTAAGGAATCCACGATCCGCTTCCGTGAAGCCGGGACCGGTCCAGAAGACGAACAGCTCGTCCCCCTTCTTGACGAGTTTTTTCAGGCGACGCAACCGGGACTCAAGGGCCGCCCGCGTGGCGTAGGCGTTTACCAGCAAGATCTGCTGATTCTTCGGCACCCCCGCCGTGACGAGGGCCTCGGCCCACGCTTT
>JBBQCQ010000525.1:0-3625 GCA_038318835.1 Gemmatales bacterium
CCACTTGGGGGAACCACGAGAGTATGATCCGCCGACGTGATGGGTGTGCAAGAAAAGTCAGGGGTTTCAGCATGGCCGACGGCCGCCGGGTAGTACTCGTTCACGACTGGTTGACCGGGATGCGGGGCGGCGAGAAGTGCCTCGAACCGGCCTGTCGGCGGTGGCCGAATGCGAAGTTGTTCACCGCCTTCCACCATCGCGGATCGGTTTCGCCCGCCATCGAACGGCTCGACCCGCAATCCAGTCTCCTGAACCGCCTGCCTGCCGTTCACCGCTATTACCGCTACCTGTTGCCAGCATTTCCAATGGCCGCGAAGTGGCCGATCCCCGATTGTGATCTGGTGCTGAGTTTCAGTCACTGTCTGGCGAAGGCCGCGGTTCCACCGATCGGGACGCCGCACGTCAGTTATTGTTTCACGCCGATGCGGTATGCCTGGCACATGCGCGATGCCTACTTTCGGCCGGGGGCACTCGGCCGTGTCAAGGCTGCCGTGCTCGACCGACTGCTGCGAAGGCTGCGCGACTGGGACCGCCGGACGGCCGCCGGCGTGACGCACTTCGTCGCCATCAGCGAGACGATTCGCCAGCGCATCCGCGACTGCTACGACCGCGAAAGCGTCGTCATTTATCCGCCAGTGGACACCGAGTTCTACTCGCCGGCCGCGGTTCGTCGCGAAGACTTTTACCTCATCGTCTCGGCCTTCGCGCCGTACAAGCGGTTCGACTTGGCGGTGGAAGCCTGCACGCGACTCGGGCGAAAGCTCGTCGTCATCGGCACCGGCCAGCACGCGGCGAAGTTGCGGAGGCTCGCCGGCCCGACGGTGCAGTTTTTGGGGCGGCAGTCGGACGAAGTCATCCGCGACCACTACCGGCGGGCACGGGCAGTCCTGTTCCCGGCCGAGGAGGATTTCGGCATTGTGCCGGTGGAAGCTCAGGCGTGCGGGTGCCCGGTGATCGCATTCGACCGGGGCGGAAGCACCGAGACCGTGCGACCACTCGGCGGATCGAACCCGACGGGGGTGTTCTTCGAGGATCAACAGACCGACGCCGTCATCGCGGCCGTGGAGCGGTTCGAGCAAAACGAGGATCGATTCGACCCGATGGATGCACGGCGCAACGCTACGCCGTTCAACACCGCCCGCTACGAGGTGGAATTGTTCGGCTACATCGAGGATGTGCTGCGTGGCCCAGCTACGGGTCTGCGACGGGCTGCGTGAGGCTCAGTTCACCACGTTCCGCAACGGCTCGCCGAGCAGTGCCCGTCGGCAGGCGGCGGTGCTCTTCACGCGGATGTCGTGTAGCCCTTCCTGCGAATAGAACGCGGCGTGCGGGTTGATAATGACCCGGTCATGAGCCGGGTGCGACGGATCGCGCCAGGCAACGATCAGCGGGTGATTCGCGGGGGGCGGTTCGTGCGGGAACACGTCGATGCCCGCCCCGGCGAGTTGCCCCGATTCGATGGCCGCCGGGATGCACGTCAAGTCAATCACCCCGCCGCGTGAGGTGTTCACGAGGTACGACCCCTTCGGCATGAGCGCCAGCGTCGTGGCGTTGATAAGGTGGTGCGTCCCCGACGTGAGCGGGCAGTGCGGGCTGAGGACGAAGCTCTGTTCCAGCAGCGATTCCAGCGTGTCCGCCCGCGTGATGCCGAGAGCCTTGTCGGAACCGTCGTCGAGGTGCGGATCGAAGAAGACGACCTTCATGCCCAGGGCTTTCGCCCGTAGAGCGGCTGCCGTGCCGATTCGGCCGAGGCCGACTATCCCGAACACACGGCCGCGGAGGCGGGTGAGGGAGCTCGCTTGCGTGTAGGCCCACGGGCCGAGAGCCTGTTGCAGTCGGGTGTTGTACAAGTTGATGCCGCGCGTCAGGGCGAGCATCAGTCCGATGGTCGAGTCGGCGACTTCCTCGGTGCCATAGTCGGGCACGTTCACGACGGGGATGCGGCGCGACCGGGCGAAGGTCGAGTCGATGTTGTCGAACCCGACGCCGCAACGCACGATGAGCTTGCACTTCGTCAGTCGCGTGAGGGTCTTCGCCGTGAGGCTGATGTTGTGGTAGAGCATGACCGCGTCGGCGTCTTCGACCTTGCCGTGCAGCTCGTCCTCCGACATCGCGTTGTACGCGACCACGTCCGCGAGGTCGTGGAGGCCACTTCGTTCGGGGGCCAGGTCGTCGTTCAGGAAATCGCTAATCACGACGCGGAAGCGAGACATGGGGCAACACCTCGTGGGGGGATGTCGTTGTAGCACGTCCGTGGCTAGTTTCGATACACTACCCTTTTCGGTCGTTCCCCGTGGATATGTTCGCATGACCCGTCGTTCCCGTGCTCGTGAAGTTGCCCTTCAACTGCTTTTCCAGAAAGATCAGAACCCGAAGCCGATTTCCCGGACAGCGATCGAAAAGTTCGCCCGCGACCGCCTCGTCCGCGACGAGAACGCGGTTGTGTTTTGCCTGACGATTTATGACGAAGTCCTGGCGCATCAGGTGGCCATCGACGCGAGCATCACGGCCACGGCCGAGAACTGGCGGATCAGCCGCATGTTGCCGGTGGACCGGAACCTGTTGCGAATCGGCACCTACGAAATGATACATGCGGACGTGCCAACCCCACCGGCGGTGGCCATCGACGAAGTCATCGAACTCGCCCGCCGGTTCGGGTCGGCCGACTCGCCGGGGTTCGTGAACGGCATCCTCGACAAGATCGTGAAGAAAAATCAAGCGGCCCTCACGGTCGTCCCGGTCGCGGTGCCCGAATAAGGTGCCGCGCCGCCAGCCCTTCACGGCTCTCTGCCAGCAAGCGGCCGCACACGCCCGGCCGGCCCTCGCCGACCTGCACACACACACCGTCGCCAGCGATGGGGAGTTCACCGCGTCGCAAATCGTGGCCTTCGCGGTGAAAGCCGGATTGAAAGCCGTCGCGATCACCGACCACGACACGACGGCCGGTCTGGCCGAGGCCGAAGCCGCGATCCGGGCCAACGGCTACAAGCTCGAACTGATTCCCGGCGTCGAACTCAGCACCTTCGCGGACGACCGCGAGTACCACCTGTTGGCCTACTTCGTTCGGCCCGAACCGGCCTTCGATCAGTTGCTTCACGATCTGCAAAACGCCCGACGGATTCGGTTTCAGCAGTTCCGCCGACGGATCCAGGAACGTGGCCTGGGTCTGATCGAGGCGAACTGGGATCACCTCGCGTCCACAACCTCGAGTTTGGGCCGCCGTCACGTCGCGCGCGAATTGGTGCGGGCAGGTATCGTGCGAAGCCATCACGACGCCTTTCGGCGACACGTCCTCCCGTTGACCGCACTGGTTGACCGACTCCGCGTCGTCACGCTTCGTGGGGCGATCGACTGTGTCCACGCGGCCGGCGGGTTTGCGTCGCTGGCCCACCCGCCGGCCGAGTTGCCCCGCGAACGGCTGACCCAGTTCCGCGATTGGGGGTTGGATGCAGTCGAGGTGCAGTTCCCGGCCGTCACGTACTCGCGGGGGGTCCAACTGCGGACCTGGGCGGGGGATCTGGGTGTGAGTTGTACTGGCGGGAGCGATTGCCATGGCCCCGACCGGCGGGTGGGCTACCGAACGATCCCGATGTCCGATCTGTTGCGATTCCGCCAGTCGGCCACT
>JBBQCQ010000526.1:0-3617 GCA_038318835.1 Gemmatales bacterium
CAGGGCATTAGCTTCGGACTACGCTGGAACTGGTAGCGGCGGGCTAGCGGACCCGGCAATCAATGCCGGGCCGATGACCAGTTCGTGGGAAGCCCCGTAAACGGGGCTGAAAACCCTCTGAAGCCCCGTTCACGGGGCTTGCCGCGAAGCGGTACTCGGGCCGGCATTGATGCCGGGTCCGCCTTCACCCGCCCCACAACTTCGCAAAATGTCGCACGAAGATGATGCCGCCAACGACGGCGGCCGTCAGGCTGGCCATCAGCACGGCCCCGGCCGCGATGTCCAGGCAGCCGTGGATGCGCTTCTTCGACTCCTCGTCCAGCCCGTGGAAGAGTGTTTCGATGGCACTGTTGAACAGTTCCGCCGTGATCACGAAGCCGATACACCCGAGTAACAGGCACCACTCGACCCAGCCGACTTGCAGCACGCCAGCCACGGCGACGACCAGCGCGGCGAAGAAGAAGTGGATGTAGAAACTCGAGTGCCCGCGGATGCCCCGCTTAGTGCCGCGGAACGCCTCGCGGAACTTCTCCCGCCACGGCCGCGGCTTCTTCCGCCGGGGCGGTCCGGTGTCGTCGGCGGCCCAGGGGTTGGGCGTCATCGTCCACCGGGGTTGGGGGTCGGGGTGGGCCATATTACTGCCGACCGCCGAACTGGGCCGTGCCGATGCGAGACACGGCGTTGCCGGCTGCGATGTTCGGCACGATGGAGAACATGAACCCGGTGTTGTTCGTGAGCTGGTTGTACGTGATGCCGAAGGTCACGGTCAGGTCGGTCCCCGTGCGGGTGACGAGGAACGTGTTCGACTGGGCCAGTTGGGTGCCGAAGTCGTAGTTGGACGACACGTTCACGCCGTACTTCTTCGTCAACTGGTAGCCGATCGCCACGATCGCGGCCTTACTGTTCACCGGATTCGTTTCGCGGTAGCCGAGGTAGAAACTCGTCTTGTCCGGCCGGTTGATGTACATGCCCAGGTTGTAGTACCGGGCACCCGACGCGAACGGGTCGAACCACCCCGACGACGACAGGGCCGTCTGATCGCCGACGTTCCAGAGTGTGTTGTACTCCAGGAAGGCAGCCGACTTGCCGTAGTTGTCTTTCTCCGCTTGCGGGAACAAGGACGCCGACACATCGACCGACAGCCAGTCCACGGTGTGTTCGCGGCCGGGATATCCACGCTTCGTCTGCAACCGCTGATCGAGGCCCAACTGCACCACCTGCATGTCGTCGCGGGTGTCCACGCGGTTCTCGACCAGGCGGCGGATGGCCAACTGCTGCGGGTCGAAGATCGGCGACGTGGCCAGGGCGATGCCGTCCGGCCCCTTGACGAACCCCGGCGTGAAGAGGTTCGTCGTCTGAAACGGGGTGATCGAGCGGCGGGTTAGGTCGATCACGTCGTCGTCCAGGCGGTCGAGTTGCGGCAGGTCGGTGTACCGCACACTGCTGCGGCCGTAATAGTAGTTCGAGTGCAGCGTCGCCTTGTGGTTCAGCCCGCGGACGTTGAAGATTTCACTGCTCGCCTCGGTGAACAGCCGCGAGAAGGAGATCGACGCCCGTGCCCCGCCGGCCCCGAACACGCGGCCGCGACTGTTGCCGTTCAGGTCTTCCGTGTAGCCGGTCAGATCGACGATGCCGTAGGGCACCACCTTGACCGGCCCGGCAGCCACGGGCAGGCTGAGTTCCTGCCACCAGTCGGCCCGGCCGGTGTTGATGAACTTCTGCTCGGTCGAGAAAAGCGGCGGCGGGGAAACCTGCGCCGGCCGGAAGTTCGCGTACCCGGCGTCCACCCGCCCGTTGTACGTGAACAAGTCGAAGAACGACTGGCCGAGTAACGCCCCCTTGGCCTGCGGCAGCCATCGCGTTTCGGTCATCCAATTGCGATCCTGGCCGCCCTGCACTAACAGCGATCCGTGGAGCCGCCCGTTACTGCCGGAGAGGTCGCTAAACGTCTCCTGGTTCGGGCCGTTGTTGAACTCTTGCTTGAAGTACTGCTCGAAGAAGTTCTTGTCGCTCTGGTGCGCGAACTGACTTTGCAGGGTGAGATACGGGCCGGACGTCAGGAGGTTGTCGCTATCCCGGTCGGCGTACAGTTCTTGTTGGTTCCGCCAGAGTGCCCGGCCGCGGAAGAACGTCCGCTGGTCCCGAGGCGGGACGAACGAGGCCGCCGACTGAATCGGCTCAATGCCGCGGGATGCGCCAAGGATATCCCCCCCGCGGTCCGACACCCCGTACACGTTGACGAAGCCCTTGTTCGCGCCGAAGAAGCCGAAGAAGTCCGGGTTCGTGTAGGTGTAGTCGCTGCCGCCGGCCGGACCTCGCTTGTCGAAGTAGTCAACGCTCAGCCGCCACTTGTGGCCCGGCGGCGGGCGGAGGGCGAAGAGGTTGTACAAGTCCCAGCTCGTATAGAACTGCGTGCCGAAGATGCGGTTCGTGCCGAACCCGAAGCCCAACAGCGGGCCGAGGGGCTGGCTCGGGTCGGTGCGCAGATACGGCGTGTAGAAGATCGGCACGCCGAGGAGTTCGGCCCGTGCGTTCCGACCCGTCAGCGTTCGCTCAAAGCTCGTGTCGGGTTCGCCCGAGGGCAACTTTCGGTACGGCAGGCCGAAGATGTTCCGGCGGACCGTCTCTCGCTCGGTGAGCGTCGCCTCGCTGGTGAGGAATTCCAGACCGGGGTCGGAGGGCAGCTTGCTGGAGAACGCCGACGCCCGTGTCGCGTGCCACTCGGAGCGGCCGAGGCGGTCCATCCGCTGGGCTTGCAGGTGGACGGTGTCCGGCTGATTGTCGAAGGCCAGTTCCAGGTCGGCCCGGAGAGCCACCGCCTTGTTCTTGTTCACGTCGTAGTAAATCTGCTCGGCCCGGAGCGTGCGCGTGGTCACCACCTTGAGGTTCGTGACCGCGCTGATCTGTTCGTCCTTGCTCCGCACGACCACGTTGCCCGTCATGAACAGTTCGAGTTCCAGACGGCTATCGCCCCCCTGAGCCGGGTCGATGGGCAACCCGCCATTCAGGTCTCGGCCGTTGAGGTTCTTGATCCACATCACCAGGTTGTCGGCCGCGAACTCGTACTCCTGCTGGACCACCCCCTTCGGCGTGTCGATGTCGTAGATCACGTTGATGATGAGGCCGCTCGTGTACACCAATCGCTGGGTGCCGTCGGGCATTCGCTCGAGGTCAAACTTGTTCAGGTTGCCGTAGCGCGGGCTGTACCGGATGATTTGCCGCTTCGCGTTCGCCGGCAGGTTCACCCGCGAGCCTTCGGGCAGGAAGATTTCGTCGCGCGGCAGTGGGATGGTCGCGGGCGGCGGCGGCGGCAGCGATTCGTCGGCCTGAGCCCAGAACGGCGGCAGCTCGGGCGGCGGCGGCACCTGAAAGCTGGTGCGATTTGGCGACGGCCGGGACGTATTCAGAGGCAGCCGGGGGAAATCGGGCAAATCCTGGGCGAACCCGCGCGGCAGAACGCCGCAGGTGGCCGACAGCAACAACAGGATGAACGCCGTTCGGCAGGCCACGGCTCCCCCTACACACAAGTTGACAAACTCTGGTTCAGGGCGGGACTATAACGCCACCGCAAGGGGCGTCAAGACAACCTGGCGAGGGGGGGGGGGGGGGGGGGGGGG